>JAGPIR010000191.1 GCA_018054915.1 Allobrachymonas sp. | reverse complement strand
GTGTTGCTGCTTGATGTGATCCCGCTTTCATTGGGAATCGAAATCATGGGCGGGCTGGTGGAGCGCATCATTCCGCGCAACCAGACCATTCCCGTTGCGATGGCGCAGGAGTTCACCACCTACCAGGATGGTCAGACCGCCATGAGCCTGCATGTGGTGCAGGGTGAGCGCGATCTGGTGCAGGACTGCCGCAGCCTGGCGCGCTTTACCTTGCGCGGTATTCCATCCATGGCGGCGGGCGCGGCTCGCATCCGGGTGACCTTTACGGTGGATGCCGACGGCCTGCTGCATGTGAGTGCGCGCGAACAGTCCAGCGGGGTGCAGGCCAGCATTGAAGTCAAGCCCAGCTACGGCCTGAGTGATGAGACCATCGCCCGCATGCTGCAAGAAAGCTTTGCCAGCGCCGAACAGGATATGGCGGCGCGCGCGCTGGCCGAAGCCCGGGTGGATGCGCAGCGTCTGCTGCTGTCGGTGCGCGATGCGCTTGACGCTGACGGCGATCTGCTCACGCTGGATCACCGCCGAAAAATTGATGAGCAGCTGGCCGCATTGGATGCGGTTCGCATGCAGGATGATGTGGCTGCCATCGAGGCAGGTGTCAAGGCGCTGGCTGCAGCGACGGAAGCATTTGCTGCTGCGCGCATGAATCGTGGCATCCGAAGGGCGCTGGCCGGCCAATCGGTGGATGCCATCTGATGCACATAACTGGAGAATTGCCCTATGCCCCATATCACCATTCTGCCCCACGAAGAATATTGTCCCGAAGGCGCAACCATTGAAGCGCCTGTCGGCACGACAATCTGTCAGGCGTTGCTGGACAAGGGCATTGCTATCGAACATGCCTGCGACATGGTATGTGCCTGCACAACCTGCCATATCATCGTGCGCAGCGGGGGAGGCAGCCTCAACGCCATCGAGGAATGCGAAGACGACATGCTTGACCGCGCCTGGGGGCTGACGCCGCAATCGCGCCTGTCATGCCAGGCCATGGTGGGGCAAGAGGACTTGGTGGTCGAGATTCCCCGATACTCGATCAATCACGCCAAAGAAAACCACTAAAGACACGTATATGCGCCAAATCGTTCTCGACACCGAAACCACCGGACTGGAAGTCGCCGAGGGGCATCGCATCATTGAAATTGGCTGTGTGGAACTTGTCAATCGTCAGCCTACCGGCCGGGACCTGCACCTGTACATCAACCCGCAGCGCGCCATTGACGCCGGTGCTCAAGAGGTGCACGGCATCACGGCCGAATTTCTGGTTGACAAGCCTGTATTTGCTGAAATTGCCGGGCAATTCCTGGCATTCATACAGGGGGCCGATGAAGTCATCATTCACAACGCAACCTTCGATACCGGTTTTCTGGACAAGGAGCTGCAACTGGCCCGGTTTCCCGTCTTTGCCAGTCACGTCGGACAGGTGGTCGATTCGCTGGCTTTGGCCAAATCGCACTATCCGGGCAAGCGCAATTCGCTGGATGCATTGTGTGAGCGGCTTGAGGTTAACAATACCCATCGCACCTTGCATGGCGCCTTGCTCGATGCGCGGTTGCTGGCTGAAGTCTATATTCGCCTCACCCGCGGCCAGAAATCGTTGATGATTGAAGGCGCGCAGGCAGCTGATGCGCCGATTTGTGCCGTGACGCAGGACTACAGCGACATGATGCTGCCGGTAGTGATGCCTTCAGAGGCAGAATGCGCAGCGCACGCAGCCATGCTGGAGGTGATCGACAAGGCCAGCAGTGGAAAAACACTCTGGAAATTGGCCGCTGCGCCTGATGATCCAACGTAAGAGCCAAAATTTGTGCAATAATGCGAAGCTTCTGTCTGCAGACGTCAAGCGCCAATAAATGGATGACGTCACAGCAAGCAAGGCAACCCTTTCGGGCGGTTAACTCAGCGGTAGAGTGCCACCTTCACACGGTGGAAGTCACTGGTTCGATCCCAGTATCGCCCACCAAATCACAATACAAACAAGTCCGATAACGTCTTGAAACCCGCATGTTTCCTAGCATAGCGGGTTTTTTGTTGTAGCGTTCAGCATAGGCGTGCACCAGCGGTGTGCAAATCCTGCAGCGAGTTGGTCATAAGCAAGCGAAGTGAAACGCAGCTGCATGAGGGGGGGTCCGATGGAAACGATGGACCATCGTAGCGCAAGCACTGGAAAAGGCCACACCCGGTAAGTAGGGAAATCTGGACGCTGGGCGCATCGGAAGATGGGGCCAGGCAGGTGGCGGCCACTAAAGTTGGTTAGTCATCTTTTGTGGCTTGCCGGAGATCCGTTTTCCTGCGCATGAGCACGTTTGATCGGCAGGCGTTATCATGAAAAACGATAGCAGAACTATTGAATGATGGCTTGTTATCAACAAGCGTCGGGTTGGCCATGTGGTTATTTGCGCAGAAATTCGAGTGGGTTGGCGCAAGAGCGGTGGCAAACGTAAAAGGCCAACGTGGCGCACTCTTACCGAAGGAGGATCTGTATGCGACAGTATGCAATTGCCGTTGTGGTCGGCAGCTTGCGCAAGGAGTCTGTTAACCGCCAGCTGGCGCAGGCGCTGATCGAATTGGCTCCGGCCGAACTGAGCCTGAAGCTGCTTGACGTCGATCTGCCCTTGTTCAATCAGGACAAAGAGAACGACCCTCCTGAAAGCGTGCAGCAGTTCAAGGCTGCCATTCAGGCCGCCGATGGGGTGGTCTTCGTCACGCCCGAGTACAACCGCTCCATTCCCGGTGTATTGAAAAATGCGCTTGACCAAGGGTCCCGTCCATATGGCAAAAGCGTCTGGACTGGAAAACCCGCAGGCGTACTGGGCGCATCCATTGGTGCGTATGGATCGGCCATGGCGCAGCAGCACTTGCGCAATGTCCTGGCCTTTCTTGATATGCCGACCATGGCGCAGCCCGAAGGGTTTTTTCAGATAGGTGATGATTTCCTTGACGCCGATGCGCAGGTGAATGCGGCATCCAGAAAATACGTGCAGCGCTGGATCAATGCCTATGCGGAGTGGATGAAAAAACTGGCAGCGTAGAGGTATCTCCACTTGCCAATGCCTCATTCAGCGGATGAGGCCGGTTTGTTATGCATTTGAAACCACATGCTGACCACTGGAGCCGAGCGCATTCAGCGGACGGGAAGGGTGAAAACGCTATCATTGGCCGGTCTCCATCCATAGGCTGTTGCTCATGAATACCCCATCCCATGCTTCTGGCGCGTTATCAGCTTTTTCTGCCGATGCGCTGGTTCACGCCGCGCCTTTCATTCGCCAGTACCGCGGCAAGATTCTTGTGATCAAGTATGGCGGCAACGCCATGACCGAACCGGCGTTGCAGCAGGCGTTCGCGCAGGATGTGGTGC
>JAGPIR010000190.1 GCA_018054915.1 Allobrachymonas sp. | reverse complement strand
GGCCGGAAAAATCGGGAGGTAGGTAAAGATCGGGCAAGTGCTGGTGTACCAGATGCATGGGCATTGTGGTTTCAGCGCGCGTTAGCCAGTTTCTTGCTGGCAGGACTGGTTTATGCCAGTTTTGATTTCGTGCGGGTCACGCAGCTTTACCTGGCGCCAGAGGACCGGGTCTGGCCTTTTCGCGAGAGAACCCAGGAACAGGCAGAGCGTAGCTTTCTTTACCGCAATGCCGTGGAATTTGCGCGAGTCAGCACGACCGACGTTACGCCGGAAAAGGCAAAGCAGCAACTGGCGCAGGTACAGCAACTCATGCATTACAGTCCGGAGCCGCGGGTGATTATTCGCCTGATTGAATGCTTGCAGGTTCTGGGTCACCAGGCTGCAGCCGATGCGCAGGCCGAGCACTTCAGGCAGGTGTATCCGGATGATTACGCCCGGTGGAAGCGTGGTGAAGAAGAGCAATGATGGGCTGTCACCTGCCGGAAAAAAGTGTCAGGTCGGTAGACCCATGCTTTTGCTTAGAATAAGGGGTTTTTTAAACGCAGGCATGCGGACCGCCGTGGTCTCACCATGCAGGCTGCTGTGGCGGCCAAAAAACAAGTTCTTTTTTCTTTCGGGAGTTTCCGTGCTACTTTTTATTAGCAATGCCTATGCGCAAACCGCCCCTGCAGGTGCCGGCGGTGGTGATTTCATGTCCACCCTCACGTCGGTGGCGCCCATGATCCTGGTTTTCGTCGTGGGCTTTTTCTTCATGGTACGGCCCCAAATGAAAAAGCAGAAAGAGTTGCGCAATCTGCTGGAAAACCTTGCGCCAGGCGATGAAGTTGTCACGACAGGTGGCTTGCTGGGAAAAATCAGCCGCGTCAAGGATGGCAATGTGGAATTGCAGATTGCCAAGGACGTGGAAGTCGTCATGCAAAAACAGGCCGTTGCTCAGGTATTGCCCAAAGGATCCATCCGCTTCTGATCGGACAGGTCTTGCCGCCCTTTCATGCGGTGCGGCCTGCACCAGGTCAGGTTTCGCGCATACCCGCAGGGGTGTCGCGCATCCTTTCTGCCTCTCTTCAAACCTGAACTAGTACCATGAATCGATATCCGCTCTGGAAATACATCACCATGTTCGTGGTGGTGCTGATTGCGGCGATTTATGCCTTGCCCAATTATTTTGGCGAAGCGCCTGCTGTGCAGGTGTCTCCGGCCCGGGCCTTGGCAGCCATCGACGAACCTCTGAAACAACGGGCGCTGGCCGCGCTTGAAACATCCCAGCTTCAGCCGGTGCTGGTGGAGCAACAGGGCAACTCGCTGCTGTTGCGCTTCGATGGCACTGATGCGCAGATCAAGGCCCGCGATGTGGTGGAAAAGGCGGTCAACCTGAATGCGGAAGAACCTGATTATTCGGTGGCGCTTAATCTGGTGTCGCGTTCGCCCCGTTGGCTCAGGGCGCTGGGGGCATCACCGATGTTTCTGGGACTCGATTTACGGGGCGGGGTGCATTTCACCCTGCAGGTGGATGTAAAAACAGCCTTGAGCAAGCGGCTCGACGCGCTGGCGGCTGACATGCGCAACCTGCTGAGCCAGAAAGGCATTGCCTTGATGGATGTGCAGCGCACGGGCGAGACATTTGTCGCCAGTTTCGCAGATGCTGCCATGGCAGACCAGGCGCGCCGCGTGATGGAAGAAAGCGTGCCCGAATTGCAATGGACGCGCGGGGAGGCGGCCGGAAAGCCTGTGTTGACAGCTGCGTTCAGGCAGGCAGAGGCTGGCAAGTTCCAGGAAACGGCGGTCAAGCAGAACATCCTGACCCTGCAGAAGCGGATCAATGAGCTGGGGGTGGCCGAGCCCGTCATCCAGCAGCAGGGAGCGGACCGGGTGGTGGTGCAGTTGCCGGGCGTGCAGGATACAGCCAAGGCCAAGGAAATTCTGGGCCGCACCGCTACGCTGGAAATCCGGCTCGTTGATGAAAGCCCCCAGGCGCAAGAGGCTGAGCGCGACCGCAATCTTGCAGTGCTTTCCGGTCAGCCTAAACCGGAAAACGAAATGGCTCCGGTGCCATTTGGGTCGGAAGTGTTCATGGGCAGGGCCGACAAAGAAGGCCGCCGCATGGCCTATGTCATCAAAAAAGAAGTGTTGTTGACCGGTAATAACCTCACCAACGCCCATGCCGGTTTCGACAGCCAGACGCAGGCACCAACAGTCAATTTGGAACTTGATGGCAGAGGCGCGCGCGATTTTCAGATCATTACGCGCGATAACATTGGCAAACGTCTGGCCATCCTGCTGTTTGAAAAGGGCAGAGGAGAAGTGGTCACTGCCCCGCAAATCAACAGCGAAATTCCGGGGGGTCGCGTGCAGATCACCGGCAGCCGCAACACGCAGGAGGCCACCGATGCGGCGTTGCTGTTGCGTTCCGGCTCACTGGCAGCACCGATGGATATTGTGGAAGAGCGCACCATCGGCCCGGGCTTGGGGGCAGCCAATATCGAAAAGGGCTTCAAGAGCGTGGCATACGGATTTGCCGCGGTGGTCATTTTCATGTGCGTGTATTACATGCTGTTTGGCATGATTTCCTCGATCGCGCTGGGCGTGAACCTGCTGTTGCTGGTAGCCGTGCTGTCGATGTTGCAGGCCACCCTGACATTGCCCGGCATGGCAGCCATGGCGCTGGCGCTGGGCATGGCGATCGACTCCAATGTGCTCATCAATGAGCGCATCCGCGAGGAATTGCGTGCTGGCGCTTCGCCGCAGGCGGCTATCCAGGCGGGATATGAGCATGCCTGGGCCACGATTCTGGACTCCAACGTCACCTCCCTGATTGCCGGCATTGCCCTGCTGGCCTTTGGCACCGGGGCGATTCGCGGTTTTGCCGTGGTGCATTGCCTTGGCATCCTGACCTCCATGTTCTCTGCCGTGTTCTTCTCACGGGGGCTGGTCAACCTTTGGTATGGGCGACGCAAAATCAAGCGCCTTTCCATCGGCACGGTCTGGCGTCCTGGAAACGACGGGCAATTGGCCGATCACGGCAACAAGGACTGAAGCCATGGAATTTTTCCGTATCCGTAAGGTCATTCCATTCATGCGCTATGCGCGCATGCTCAACATCATTTCAGCCGTGACATTTGCGCTGGCTGTTTTCTTTCTGGTCACGCGTGGCCTGCACCTGTCGGTGGAATTCACCGGCGGCACTTTGATGGAGGTGACATACACCCGGCCGGCTCCTATCGATGCTGTGCGCGGAGCCATTGAACAAATGGGATACAAGGACGTGGTGGTGCAGAACTACGGCTCGTCTCAGGAAGTGCTGATCCGCCTGCCGCTGCAGCAAGGGGTCACATCGGTGCAGCAAAGTTCCCAGGTGATGGATG
>JAGPIR010000189.1 GCA_018054915.1 Allobrachymonas sp. | reverse complement strand
GATTTTCCCTGATTGCATCCATTTTTTCCATTTCCTTGCGCTTGGTGTACCCGCTGGCATCGGCCCAGACCCACCATGCCGCCGCCAGGGCGAATGGTGTCAGCACGATGAGCCAGCTCCAGCCCCCAATCGGCCCGATCTGCATGAGCTTGAGAATAAGCAACACAATACCGATACCCAGAAAATACATGGTTGACGCTCCACACGGATCATGACCGGAGTCCATTCGTCCGGCAACCTGTGTCATTATCGATCACAGCCAGAATAAAACCAGCTATTCATGGATGTGCGCTCATTTGCACGGCATGGTTGGTTCCGGTGCAAAAACCCTGCTGGATTTGCTGCATCAGGGCCAGCCGATGCAGCAAATCCAGCAATTGCACATAATCATTGCCCTCGTTTTGCTACGGCCAGGTATTGTCTCGTGACGCATTCTTCTGCTCCTTCCTCGCCCCACCCGGAGGCCGGGCCTTCGGGTGAACACACCTCTTCCTCCCCCCTGATCCGCATTCGTGGCGCGCGCCAGAATAACCTGCGCAATCTGGATGTGGACATCCGCACCGGGGAACTGACGGTGGTGACCGGCCCGAGCGGCTCGGGCAAATCCAGCCTGGTGTTCGACACGCTCTACGCCGAAGGCCAGCGGCGTTATGTGGAAACCTTCAGCGCCTACGCGCGGCAGTTTCTCGACCGCATGGACAAGCCAGCCGTGGACAAGGTCGAAGGCGTGCCGCCGGCCATTGCCATCGACCAGACCAACCCGGTGCGCACCAGCCGCTCGACCGTGGGCACCATGACGGAGCTCAACGACCACCTCAAGCTGTTTTTTGCCCGTTTTGCCCACCTGTTCGACCGCCAGACCGCGCTGCCGGTGCGACACGACAATCCGGACAGCATTTACGCAGACCTGCAGCAAAGGGCCGCACGCTTTTCTGCCAGGCCGCACCAAATCGACGCAGACCTATCGGCAGAAAACGTAAGCGCCCACACTGCCGATCCGCGTCTGGTGGTAACGTTTCCAGCCGAATTGCCAACCATCCTTTCGCCTCAGGAACAGGAACAATGGCTGTCGGCTGCCGGGTTCACCCGCGTACAGGAAGAAGAGACAGCAGGCGAACGCAAGCGGCTGTGGGTGGTGATCGACCGTTTCCGCATGGGCAACGTCGAGCGCAGCCGCGTGATCGAGGCGCTCGAGGTGGCGCTCAGGCATGGCGGCGGCAGGCTGCGCGTGTATGCACTGCCCGCCGAAGAAGGCGGCGAATCGCAAACGTGGCCGTACTCGGTCCATCTGGATTGCCCAGAGAGTGGCGCAACCTACAGCGCGCCAATTCCGTCCATGTTCTCATTCAACTCCGCCATGGGCGCGTGTGAGACCTGTCGCGGATTTGGCCGCGTGATCGGGGTTGATTGGGGGCTGGTGATTCCGGACGAAAAACTCACGCTGCGCCAAGGCGCGATCAAACCCATCCAGACGCCAGCATGGAGCGAATGCCAGGACGACCTGATGCGCCACGCCGAAACGGCTGGCATCCCCCGCGACACGCCGTGGAACCGGCTCACCGCGTCGCAACGCCGCTGGGTGATCGACGGCACCCCCGACTTCAAGGAGGGCAACTGGAACAGACAGTGGTATGGTATCCAGCGCTTTTTTACCTATCTGGAAAGCAAGGCCTACAAGATGCACATCCGCGTGCTCTTGTCCAAGTACCGCAGCTACACCGAATGCCCGGCGTGCCAGGGCGCGCGGCTCAAGACAGAAAGCCTGCTGTGGCGCGCCGGCAGCAAGGCCGATGCCGATGCCGTGCTGGCTCCGCCACAACGCTTCATGCCCGCTGGTGTGAACTGGAGCCGCGGCCAGCTTGAAAACCTGCCGGGGTTGTGTCTGCACGACCTGATGCTGCTACCGATCAGCCGGCTGCACACGTTTTTTGAACGCCTGGCGCAGGACACCCCCCTGCGAGAGCAAGACACAGCCGACCTCCAGGCGCGCAAGCTGCTGTTCGGGGAAATCAACACCCGCCTGCGCTACTTGTGCGACGTGGGTATCGGCTACCTCACGCTCGACCGCCAAAGCCGCACCCTGAGCGGCGGCGAGGTGCAGCGCATCAACCTCACCACGGCGCTGGGCACCTCACTGGTCAATACGCTATTCGTGCTCGATGAACCCAGCATCGGCCTGCATCCGCGCGACATGCACCGCATCACCCGTGCCATGTTGCGCCTGCGCGACGCTGGCAACACGCTGGTGGTGGTAGAGCACGACCCGGCCGTGATGTGGGCGGCCGACCGCATGATCGATATGGGCCCCGGCCCCGGCGAGCGCGGCGGGCAAATCGTGTTCGACGGCACGACCGAGGCACTCAAGCATGCCGACACTCTCACCGGCCAGTATCTGGGCGGACACCGGCAGGTGATTGAAGTACAACGCTGGCAGCCGGACCCGGTCGCTGCAAACACGCCGCGCCTGATCCTTGAAGGCGTGCGTGCGCACAACTTGAAAAACGTGTCGCTCGACATCCCGCTGCAACGCCTCGTATGCATCACCGGCGTGAGCGGTTCCGGCAAATCCACACTGGTGCAGGATGTGCTGGCCCCCGCACTGCTGCGCCATTTCGGCAAAGCCACCGAAGCCCCCGGCGAGCACGACCGGTTGCTGGGCGCGGATCATCTGGCCGACGTGGTGTTTGTCGATCAATCGCCCATCGGCAAAACGGCGCGCTCCAACCCGGCCAGTTACGTGGGCGCGTGGGATGCCATCCGCCAGCTGTTTTCCAGCGCGCCGCTGGCGCGCGAACGCGGCTACACCGCCGCCAAGTTCAGCTTCAATAGTGGCGACGGCCGTTGCCCTACCTGCGGCGGCAGCGGCTTCGAACACGTGGAAATGCAGTTCCTGAGCGACGTGTACCTGCGCTGCCAGGACTGCCACGGTCTGCGCTACCGCCCCGAAGTGCTGGAGGTGACGATCGAACGCAGCGGCAAGATGCTGAACGTGGCTGATGTGCTGGGTCTGACCGTGCACGAAGCAACCCTGGCATTTGCACAAGACCGCGACGTGCTGCGCGTGTTGCGGCCACTGGTGGATGTGGGGCTGGATTACGTGAAGCTCGGCCAGCCCGTACCCACGCTCAGCGGCGGCGAAGCGCAACGCCTGAAGCTGGCGGGTTATTTGGCACAGGCCGCGCAAAACATGGCCAAAAGCCGCCAGCGCACGGCCAGCAAAGGCACCCTGTTCCTGTTTGATGAACCGACGACCGGCCTGCATTTCGACGACATCGCCAAGCTGATGCAGGCCTTGTGCCAATTGCTGGACGCCGGCCATTCGCTGGTGGTGATCGAACACAACCTCGACGTGATCCGCGCCAGCG
>JAGPIR010000019.1 GCA_018054915.1 Allobrachymonas sp. | reverse complement strand
AAAACCTGCGTGATTGAGGTTATGTGCACACGCGAGCTGGGCGATCCGTTCCGTCGCGATGCATTGTCCAAGCCTGTGCGCTTCCTGGATAAATACAAGGATTACGTGTAACCACATGGCATGAGGCTGGCTGTAATACGTTTTTTGCTTACCACGATGCAGGTAAGGACGTTGACGGCCAGCCATTTTGCTGACGAAATCCTTGACTGATGGTTATTGATGTGCGGCGTCCGCTCCGTTGATGACTGCCAGGTTGTGCAACAAGCCGGAGCAGTCCGGTTGTGACAGCCGTTTTCATCGCGTGAGAGGTCGCAGACCATGAATCCCGGCGTGTCATGGCGCCGGTTTGCCGGTGGGTGCGCAAAGCTTTGCGTAGCCCCGTGCATGCCGGATCTGAGCGGACGGATTTTTGATTACCGTTTCACGGTTGGGCCTGATGCGCTGGTTCAGTCGTGATCTGCCAGGCCGGTTGCATGCGTATGTTTTTTGCATACAAGCCAGAGTGGAAACGCCATGCCCAATACCGATCAAGTCCATTTGTTGCAGAAACTCGAGCAATTGGCCATTCGTCGCCAACGCCGCATTGTGTTGTGCGAAGGCGATGACTTGCGGATATTGCGTGCGGCTACGCATGCGCATGGCAAACGGCTGGCTCGAATCACGCTGGTGGGGGACAGAGCTGCGCTTGAGGCTGCAGCTAAGCGGGAAGGTTTGCAGTTGGACGGCATAACGCTGGAAGACCCTTCCCTTTCCCCGCATACCGATGCCCTTGCGCAATCATTGCATGATTTGCGCCGCCACAAAGGCATGACGCAGGAGCAGGCACGCATCCTGATACGCGACCCCTTGGTTTTTGCCGACATGCTGGTGGCGCAGAACCTGGCAGATGGTTCGGTTGCCGGGGCCGTTCGTACCACGGCTGACGTTGTGCGCACGGCAATTCAGACCATCGGAATGGCGTCCGGAACCACATTGGTATCGAGTTTTTTTCTCATGGTTCTGGATCAACCGCATCACACGGAACAGCCCGGCATGATTTTTACTGACTGCGGGTTGGTGATTGAGCCCTCTGCGCAGGAGCTGGTGCAAATTGCGCAGGCTGGTGCGCACAGCGCCCGGCAACTGCTGGGAGAGGAACCGCGCGTGGCAATGCTGTCGTTCTCCACCAGTGGTAGTGCCCGTCATGCCCAGGTGGACAAGGTGCGCGAAGCTACGGCATTGCTGCGCGAGGCCTGCCCCGACCTGATGGTGGATGGCGAAGTGCAAGTGGACGCAGCCTTGGTGCCTGCGATTGCTGCGCGCAAAATCGAAAATTCGCAAATCACCGGACGGGCCAATGTTCTGGTGTTTCCTGATCTTGATGCCGGCAATATCGGCTACAAGCTGGTTGAGCGCCTGGGCGGCGCAACGGCGATCGGACCACTGCTGCAAGGGCTGCGCAAGCCCGCCAATGATCTTTCACGTGGCTGTAGCGAACGTGACGTGCTGGCCGCCATCGTGATCACCAGCTTGCAGTGTGCGTGATGGTCAATTAGGCCTGGCTTGTTCGCCAGCCCACGGGCCGGCAATCAAGCAAGGTGCAACGTTGCCGGCAATCATCAGACAGACAGACGCGTTCGTTGATGGCTTTTTGATTACATCAGGGCCGACACGACTGCCATGAAAATGGCGATGAACGCCGTTTCGCTAATCATCAGTGCAATCGGCTTCCATCCCAGGGCAACAATTTTCTTGAATGATGTTTTGACACCCAACGCGGCAATGGATATCACTAACGCCCACTGTGATGCCGTACCGGCTAAGGTCTGTCCGTAAGCGGGTATCCAGCCGAGACTGTTGATCACCACGAGTGCGATGAAGGCTATCAGGAAGAATGGCAGGATCGGCGGGCGTTTGGCAATCTTTCCTCCAGCTTGCGCAAAAGCGGTTACTTCTCGCCGGAAAATAATAGCCAATGCCAGAACAATCGGCACCAGCATGACCACGCGGAACATTTTTGCCAATGCGGCAGACTTTGCAACTTCAGGTGAAATGATGTTGCCGGCGCCCACCACCTGAGCGACATCGTGAATCGAACCGCCGAGAAACAAGCCTGCCTGCGGCACAGACATATGGGTCCACTCCACCCACAAGGGGTAGAGCACCATGGCTGCAGTGGACAGGCTGGCGACACCAATGGCTGTCATCAACGTGTCGTGCTCGTTTTCGGTGGTTTGCGGCAGTGTGGAAGAAATGGCCATGGCAGCGGAAATTCCGCAAATGCCAGTGGCCCCGCCAGAGAGCAGGCCGAACTGTGTTCGCAGACCCAGCAGTCTTGCCATTAACAGGCCGCAGCCAATGGTTAGCAGGACAGCCGCAACCAGTGCGGCCACGCCAGGGATGCCCAGCGCGGTGACATCTGTAAAGGCGATGCGTGCGCCCAGAAGGGCTACGCCAATGCGCACCAGCCGTTTTGCGGAAAACTCGATGCCATCCGTGCATTTGGAATGTTCCGACAGGAAATTTAGGGAAACTCCCAGCAGCAAGGCAAAAAGGAATTTGGGCCCTCCATAGCGTTCCGATACGAAAGTGGCGGCAAATGCCACCGTGACAGCTACCAGTACCCCGGGCAACAGGATCTGGACACGCGCGAGCGCATTAGAAAAGGAACGTTTCATGGTTTGAGTTGGGTGGTGGCCACGTGGTTCTGCAGGCGCATTGGAGATGGGATGCGGAACAAGCGAGGCGGTTTCATGCATGGCCTTGCATGGGAATACGCGGGCCATTTTTTGATGATATCGGCAGTTTTGACGCGTGTCTCTAGCGGTATCCCCTAACGTGTGGGGCCGGTTTCGATATCCGGAGGACGCTGCATTCGGGCGGTCTGATGCGATGCCGCATGCCAATTTCCAGCGTGTGACTTTGACGGTTTATTCTGCCAATCATGTATTTGATTGGCTGAGAGGTGTTCACATTGATGGCTGCAATGAAACGATGACCGGTCCGTGTTCAAGCTCAAGCTTGATGCATCAGGCTTGAACACCTCTCGGTGCGAACGAAGTCAGGGATTGTCCTGCCTGGTTTTCCGAAAAACTGCAATGGAAACCGAAATAGAATGGCCCGCAAGCTTGCAACGATTAAAACATGGACGGCAGAATGCAGCCGAACCAAGGAGACAAAATGGACACAAATCCGCCGTCCGTGGCTACGCGGCGCATTGATGTGCGCGAGACATTCGGTTTCGAGTCCAAGGGTCTTCTGCGCGAGGTGCATGCACTGGCTGAACCTTCTGAATTCACGCCGGCCATTGATCCGGGGTACCACTTCAATCCGGCCGTTACGCTTGCGCTGCTGGCTGGTTTCGAATACAACCGCCGCGTATTGATTCAAGGGCTGCACGGAACAGGAAAATCGACGCATATTGAACAGGTGGCGGCACGCCTCAATTGGCCGTGTTTGCGGATCAATCTGGACAGCCACATCGGCCGCCTCGACCTGGTCGGAAAAGACGTGATCGCACTGGAAGATGGCAAGCAGGTTACCCGTTTCGAGCCTGGACTGCTGCCCTGGGCGCTTCAGCGTCCAATGGCCATCGTATTCGATGAATACGATGCGGGCCGTCCCGATGTGATGTTTGTCATTCAGCGCGTGCTTGAAAAGGATGGCCATTTCACCCTGCTGGAGCAAAACCGGGTCATTGCGCCCCATGCGCAATTGCGTTTGTTTGCAACGGCAAACACGGTGGGGCAGGGTGACAGCACGGGGCTTTATCATGGGGTGCAGCGACTCAATCAGGCGCAACTGGACCGTTGGAACCTGGTGGCGCAACTCAATTATCTGGAACCACGTGAAGAAGTGGAAATCGTGCGTGCGCGCGCTCCGGGGCTTGCGCCCGAATTGGTGTGGCAGATGGTTGCACTCGCCAGTCTGACGCGTACTGGTTTTGCGGCTGGTGATGTGTCGGCGTTGATGTCTCCTCGCACCGTCATCACGTGGGCTGAGAATCTGGCGTTCTTTCCTGATGTGGCCGATGCGTTTCGCTACACCTTCCTCAACAAGTGCGAAGACGAAGAGCGGCCGATAGTGGCCGAGTATTACCAGCGGTGTTTCGGCCAGGAGCTGCCAGAGAGTACGCTGGGCGCATTGCAAGCAATGGCTGCTGCATAAGCGCAGCCATGTTTTGGCCAGTGCTGGTGCTAAGCACGTTGAAAAGTTTTTTTGGAATGCACTGTCCTGAAATAAAAACTGGTAAGCGGCGGGTATGACTGTGTCTACGCATTCCCCTCAGGCACTCGCACGCCGTCAACAGCGGCTGGACATGCTTGCGGCTGCTGCCTTGCGTGCCCTGGCGGGAGACAAGACGCTGGCATTCCGGTTGCGTCATGCCTGGCGCCAGGGGGCGGCGTTGTTGTGGATGGCGCCTCATCTGCGCGGCGAGGAAGGGGATGGGCTGGCTACTTACCGCGCCATAGCCGACGGGCTGGCGATGCGGGAAACTTCAACGGAGCCGGCGCATGATGCACACGCACCCAATGAGCGGCAAGAACCGTTGGCGCGCGTGTTGTATGAATGGTTTTGGCAATTGCGTGCCGAGAGTCTGGCACCTGAACATTGGCCGGGCGTGCGCACCAATCTGGCTGCGCATTTCAACCGTTGGACGCTGGCTTACCATGATTCGCTGTTGATCGACACCGAATTGGGGCTGCTGGTATTTTCGGTGGTGCAAATGGTCTGGTCTGGCATGAACCACCGTTCACCGCCCGATGTTGTGCAAGATACCATGGAGGCCACGCGCGCCGGCATGGCACCACTGCTTGGCGGTTTTTTCCGTGAGCTGGTACGCTCGCGTAACGATGCGCCGCGTTTCTGTGCTGCTGCTGCAGCGTTGGCACGCGCCGTGGCTGGCAAGATGACCGAGGCTGAAGAGGCCGCTGGCCAGTTGCCGAAAGGGCGGCGCGATCCGGGCAATTTCTTTCTCTGGCTTGACCGCGATCCGCCATATGAACAGACGTTGCCCCTGGCTGCCACCGGGGATAGCCGCTCATGGGAAAGGCAGCGGCGCCAGTACCACGTGTTCACCCACGAGTTTGACCGGGAATTGCACCCGGCCAGCCTGGTACGGCCCGCCCTGCTGGCTGAATACCGGCGGTTGCTTGATCAACATCTGCACGCACTCAACCTTCCGGTTTCCAGGCTTGGACGTGCGTTGGCGCGGCGATTGGCACAACCGCGGCGGCATGGCTGGCACTTTGAGCAGGAATCTGGCCGGATAGATGCCAGACATCTGCCTCGCGTGATCACCAGCCCTGAAGAACGCCACATTTTCAAGCGTGAAGCCGAACCCCCGCAGGTGGATGCGTGCCTTACCGTATTGATAGACATCTCAGGTTCCATGAAGGCACACGCGGAAACGGTGGCGCTTTGGGCCGATATCTGGTGCCGCATGGCGGCTGTTGCCCAGGTTCCCATCGAGGTGTTGGGTTTTACCACCGGAGCCTGGAACGGTGGGCAGGCGCGTCGTTCCTGGTTGCGTGCAGGCCAGCCTCTTGATCCTGGTCGCGTGGCCGAACGCATGCACTACATTTACAAAAGCGCCCGTGAAAGCAAAGCCCACAGCCGCAATGCCATCGCAGCACTGCTCAAGCTGGACCATTATCGCGAAGGCCTGGATGGCGAGGCCGTGCAGTGGGCCTGCCAGCGTCAGGTGCAGCACGGCGCAGCGCGGCGCGTGCTGCTGGTGTTTTCTGACGGTTGCCCGATGGAGAGCGCGACCCAGGGCGCCAACGACGAGTTTTACCTGGACAATCATCTCAAGGAAGTGGTCGCTCGGGAAACTGCGCGTGGTGCCCAAATTATCGGAGTTGGCCTGGGGCTGGATCTGGCTCCGTTCTATCCAGTCAGTGTGTCTCTGGAGCCTGAAGAGGCGCTGCTTGCCAAAAGTTTTTTCGAGGTGCTGGCACACATCGACGTGCGCGTGTGGCTCCGATGACCAGAGTCGCATTCTGAAGCGCAAGCTCTGGCCTCTCGCTGAGACAGTCAGATCGTTGTCCGGTGGTTGTATGGCAGGCCATCAGAAATTGTGCTCGGACCAATCTGGATGCGATATAATTTAGCGTTTTCTTACCGGAGGCAAGAACGTGCGGCCGGTTTTTTTTACAGACAGATCAAGTAAAGGAGCGGAATATGGCCGTTCAGCAAAACAAAAAATCGCCTTCCAAACGCGGCATGCACCGTTCGCATAATGCGCTGGTTGCGCCCAATGTGGCTGTTGAGTCGACGACGGGCGAGACCCATCTGCGCCACCACATCAGCCCCAACGGATTCTATCGCGGGCGCCAGGTGCTGAAGACCAAGTCTTCTGAAGCCTGATCAGGGCATTTGCATGCAAAGCCCGATGCTACTTCCGTAGCCTCGGGCTTTTTGCGTTTCTGCGCCAGATGACGGGGAAGAGTCGGCGCGCAATTCGGAATGCTGCTTTTTTTGCAGTTTCCGTGAACACTGAAAGCAAAGGTTCGATGAGCAAACCCGGCGATGGCAAGGTGGTGCTGGCGGTTGATTGTATGGGGGGCGATCATGGCCCGCAGGTGACTTTGGCTGCCTGTGCGCAATTCATTTGCAATCACCCCGATGCCATGCTGTTGCTGGTAGGTCAGCCCGATGTGTTGCTGCCTGTCTGGCTGCAACAGCCTGGCGTGCAAGGCTTGCCAGAAGGGCAGGCCAGGATCGTGGCCGCTTCGGAAGTGGTGAGCATGGACGACGCCGTGGAGGTGGCGTTGCGTCGCAAGAAGGATTCTTCCATGCGCGTGGCTGTTTCCCAGGTGCGCGCCGGTGCGGCGCATGTGGCCATATCCGCAGGCAATACCGGTGCCTTGATGGCGGTGGCGCGCTATCTGCTCAAGACGCTGGAAGGCATTGACCGTCCGGCCATTGCATTTCAGTTGCCAAACTCCCTGGGAACGGCCACCACTGTGCTTGATCTGGGGGCCAATGTGGACTGTCAGGCAGAGCACCTGCTGCAGTTTGCCGTTATGGGGTCTGCACTGGTTTCGGTGCTGCAAGGCAAGGAACAGCCAACGGTGGGCCTGCTCAATATTGGCGAAGAAGCCATCAAAGGCAACGAAGTCATCCGGCAGACGCGCGAACTGCTGCTGCAGGCTGCCAGCAGCGGTGACCTGAATTTTTATGGCAATGTCGAGGGCGACGACATTTTCAAGGGCACGACCGATATCGTCGTGTGCGACGGATTTGTCGGCAATGTGGCCCTCAAGACCAGCGAAGGGCTGGCTTCCATGGTGGCGTCTTTCCTTAAGCAGGAGTTTTCGCGCAATCTGCTTTCGCGCTTGGCTGCCGTGGTGGCTTACCCGGTGCTGGTGGCCTTCAAAAAGCGTGTGGATGCTCGCCGCTACAACGGCGCGGCCCTGCTGGGTTTGCGCGGGCTGGTGTTCAAGAGCCACGGTTCGGCCGATGTGCTGGCGTTTGGCCATGCATTGCAACGTGCCTACGATGCGGCACGCAACCATCTGGTGCAACGGCTGGAAGTCCGGATCAGGCAGGCTGGCCCTTTGCTGCAGGTGGCCAGCGCTGAAGCCGTACAGCCACAGCCGGCATGTGAAACCCCTATCAACTGACTGCGTGCATTGCGCCAGTGCGGCGTCTTGGCCTGTTTATCGTGTCAGCGCCTTGAGCGTATAAAGCGCATCCAGCGCCTCGCGCGGACTGAGGGTGTCCGGGTCAATCGCCTCAAGGGCGCGCTCCAGATCTGAAGACTGCATGGCTTCTTCGCAGGGTGCGGATGGCACGTTGAACAGGTCTGCCTGCAGCTGCTGCTGGTGTTGCTGGGATTCAAGCGTCTGCAGGGCATGCCGGGCGTGATGGATCACGGGTACAGGGATGCCGGCCAGACGTGCAACATGGATGCCGTAGCTGCGGCTGGCGGGCCCAGTTTCGATGGCATGCAGGAACACGATGTCGTGCCCGGATTCGGCGGCACTGACATGCACGTTGATTGCCGCGTGGTGGCTGGCTGGAAATTCGGTCAGTTCGAAATAGTGCGTGGCAAACAGGGTGAGCGCCTGCGTTTTGTTGTGCAGGTATGCGGCAATGCCGCTGGCCAGTGCCAGGCCGTCAAAGGTGCTGGTGCCACGGCCGATTTCGTCCATCAGCACCAGGCTGTGGGATGTGGCGGTGTGCAAAATCTGCGCGGCCTCTGTCATCTCAAGCATGAAGGTGGATTGGGCGTTGGCCAGGTCATCTGCCGCGCCGATGCGGGTGAGAATGGCGTCAATCGGGCCGATGCGCGCAGCATCGGCAGGTACATAGCTGCCCATGCTGGCCAGCAGCGCGATCATGGCGACCTGACGCATATAGGTGCTTTTGCCGCCCATGTTGGGCCCGGTGATGATCTGCATGCGCTGTTTGGATGAAAGCTGCGTGTTGTTGGCGATGAAGGCGGCACCGGTGGTTTCCATGAGCCGCGCCTGTACTACCGGATGGCGGCCTGCGCTGATTTCGATGCACGGCTCTTTGACAAACTCTGGAGCACACCAGTCCAGCGTCAGACTGCGTTCGGCCAATGCACACAAGGCGTCCAGTGTGGCCAATGCATGTGCCAGCGTTTGCAGGGCATTGACATGGGGTTGCAGGCTCTGGATGAGTTGTTCGTAGAGCCATTTTTCACGGGCCAGGGCGCGATCTTGCGCCGAGAGGGCCTTGTCTTCAAACGCCTTGAGTTCGGGCGTAATGAAACGCTCGGCATTCTTGAGCGTTTGACGGCGTTGGTAGTCTGATGGCGCCTTGTCGAGCTGGCCAGCGGTGATTTCGATGTAGAAGCCGTGCACCTTGTTGTATTGCACACGCAGGTTGGTAATGCCGGTGCGTTCGCGTTCGCGCGCTTCCATTGCCAGCAGGTAATCGGCGCTGTGGGTCTGGATGCTGCGCAGTTCGTCGAGTTCGGCGTCGAAGCCGTCGGCAATCACGCCGCCATCACGGATATTGACTGCAGGTTCGGTATGCAGGCCGTCGTGCAGTTTATCCAGCACCGGCTGCGGTGGCATCAGGCCGGCAGCAATCTGTGCCAGAACCCCTTCTACATCCCTGTCGATGATTGGCAATAGCAACTGCCGCAGCGCGTCGGCCTGGGACAACGTGTGCAGTAACCCAATCAGTTCGCGCGGCTTGCTCTGGTGCAGCGCCAGACGGGCGCTGATGCGTTCCACATCGCTGATGCCATGCAGGGCGGCGCGCAAATCCTTCAGCCCGCGTTCGCGCAGCACGCCAATGGCCTGCAGGCGCTGCTGGGCAGCGGTGCGGTTGCACTCTGGATGCAGCAGCCAGTGACGAAGAGCGCGGCTGCCCATGCCGCTTTGGCAAGTGTCGAGCAGGCTGAACAGCGTGGGGCTGGGCTCGCCGCGCAGGGTTTGCGTCAACTCGAGATTGCGCTGGGTGGTCAGCGGCAGGTGGATCAGGCTGTCATTGCGCTGCACCTGCAGGCTGTGCAGATGCGTCATCGCGCGCCCCTGGGTGTGCTCGGCGTAGGCCAGCAGCGCAGCGGCGGCGGCATGGGCCTGCGGCACATCGTCGGCCTGCCAGGCGTTGAGGTTGGGGCTGTGCAGGTATTCGGCGAGTTTGCGCTGACCCAATCCGCCGTCAAACGTGAAGCCGGGCCGTTCCGTGATGATGAAACGCTGCAATGCCCCGTGTTGCTGCCATTGCGCCAGTTGCGCGCGCTGGGCGGGTGGCATGTCGGTGCTGTAGAGCACTTCGGCCGGCTGGATGCGGCTGATCCAGCCCTCGATTGCGGCCGGTTCGCATTCGGCCAACACCAGGCGGCCCTGGGTCAGGCTCATCCAGGCCAGCCCTGCGTGGCCGTTTTTGGCGCGTAGCGGTGTATACAACGCCAGCAGCACGGCTTCGTTCTTGTCGCCCAGCAGTTCGGTGTCGGTCAGTGTTCCGGGTGTTACCACGCGCACCACCTTGCGTTCTACCGGACCCTTTCCCGTGCCCGCTTCGCCAACCTGCTCACCAATGGCGACCGATTCGCCCATCTGGATCAGCTTGGCCAGATAGTTCTCTACTGCATGCGCCGGAACCCCGGCCATTACTACGGGCTGCCCGGCAGACTGGCCGCGCTGGGTGAGTGTGATGCCCAGCAGCCGCGCGGCCTTGATGGCGTCGTCATAGAACAATTCATAAAAATCGCCCATGCGGTAGAACAGCAGCGTTTGCGGGAATTCTGCTTTTATCTGCAGGTATTGGGCCATCATGGGCGTGTGGCCATCGGGAATGTTATGGGGTGTGGGCATAGCGGTAATTTACTGCAAATGATTGGACAGGTACTGCTGTGCAAACCAGGGTGTGTTGGTTCGCCTGTTTAGGGAATCTGGCGGAATCCGCAGGAGATGCGTCCTTTTGGGCGGGAGAAATAGTGGGCCATGACGGAATAAATGCATTAGCTCTTGAAGTTTTGCGCCAAAACCTCATAATAGACAGTGCAAATGCATACAACCTTTTGAAAAGGAGCCTGATCATGATCCAAGACGATGCAGAAAAATTCATTGACGATGCTGCCGCTGTCGGCCAAAGGGTTGCAGAAAAAGCCAAGCGTTCCGCAGCCGAGGCTCTGGATGCAGCGAGTGACAGAATGGCCGTTGCGCGGGATCGTGCCGTTGAAGCGCTGGATGCGCTGACTGAACGCGCCAATTGCTATGCCCGCAAAGGTCTGGACAAGGCTGTGGACATGCAGCATCGTGCGCGTAAGGAACTGGAACGGGCCAGCGACGCGACGGCGCATTATGTGGAAGAGCAGCCGCTGAAATCCGTTGCGATTGCCGCCGGTGTTGGCGCAGCTGTCGCCGCCTTGCTGATGCTGTTGCGCGATCAGAACCGCAGCCGCTGATTGCTGGGTCGATCTGGAAAAGGCACTGCCACGGGCGGTGCCTTTTTGTTTTTGCAGGGAGCAAGACTTCCGGGAAGGGGGAATTGAGCCGTAGAACGGCGATGCAACAGACCCTAAAAAAGCACTAGCCCCAGGTAATATGCGCCAGCAGCAATCAGGGCGCTTGCAGGAATGGTGAATACCCAGGCCCAGACGATGTTTCCGGCAACGCCCCAGCGGACTGCACTGGCACGTTGGGTGGCACCGGCTCCGACGATCGCGCCGGTAATGGTGTGCGTGGTGGAAACAGGAACGCCCAACGCCGTGGCAATGAATAATGTCAGGGCGCCGCCAGTTTCGGCGCAAAAGCCGCCCACTGGGCGCAGCTTGGTGATTTTCTGTCCCATGGTGCGGACAATGCGCCAGCCGCCGAACACGGTGCCAAAGGCCATGGCAGCGTGGCAGGCCAGAATGACCCATGTTGGCGGATTGCTGCTGTCTGCACTGGCATAGCTGGTGGCAATGAGCAACATCCAGATGATGCCGATGGTTTTTTGCGCATCGTTGCCGCCATGCCCCAGACTATAGGCGCCAGCCGAAAGCAGTTGCAGGGCGCGAAACAGTTTGTCCACCTTCCCCGGGTGGACCCGCCGGAACAGCCAGGCCACGGCAACCATGATGGTTGCGCCAAGGAAGAATCCCAGCAAGGGCGAGACGATGATGAAAAGTACGGTTTTGCCAATGCCGCCCCAGACGAGAGCGTTCCATCCGCTTTTGCACAGGACGGCGCCAACCAGACCGCCAATCAGTGCATGTGACGAACTGCTGGGGATGCCGTAAAACCAAGTGATGATGCTCCAGATGATGGCGCCAATGAGTGCGCCGAAGATGACGTGCGTATCGACCA
The DNA here is from genome assembly GCA_018054915.1 of Allobrachymonas sp. Lineage (GTDB taxonomy): Bacteria > Pseudomonadota > Gammaproteobacteria > Burkholderiales > Burkholderiaceae_C > Brachymonas. The sequence continues at coordinate 560 of JAGPIR010000019.1, read as the reverse complement.
CATTGCCCAGCACGATGCCTTTTCCGACAGTGGCCGCCACATGCAGGTTGTGGAAGACAAAAACAGCCACAAAATTGAAAAAGGCGGCGAACACCACGGCTTGCGCAGGTTTGAGGACGCCTGTGGAAACGATGGTGGCAATGGAGTTGGCTGCATCATGAAAGCCGTTCATGAAGTCAAACACGATGGCCAGCCCGATGAGCATGATGACCACCCAAAGCATGTCTTGTGCCATAAAAGGAGCGCCGGAGTTCTAGGTGGTTGATGAAGCGTTCAGGAATTTTCCAGAACAATGCCTTCTAGAAGATGGGCAACTTCTTCGCAGCGGTCGCTGACGGTTTCGAGCAACTCGTACATCGCCTTGAGCTTGATGAGTTCGCGCACGTTCTCTTCCTCGCGAAACAGGTGGCTCAGGGCGTTGCGCATGACCAGGTCGGCATTGGACTCGAGTGCGTCAATCCGGCTGCAGCTTTCGAGGATTTTCTGGGCGACGGCAGGCGTTCCGACTTTGGAGAGTTGATTCACGGCTTCGTGCAATTGTTCGCAGCACTGCAGGTTGA
>JAGPIR010000188.1 GCA_018054915.1 Allobrachymonas sp. | reverse complement strand
TATTGCGGCGAAATGACGTCGAGAAATTCGCTGCCGGCCGGCAGGCCCATGCGGTTGATGTCGATCAGCAACTGCCGGGCGATGCGCAGTCCTTCGTCGATGCGGTAGCTGCCATCCAGATAGGGATCGTTGATCAGGCCTTTCCACCCCACGGTGGTGCGTGGTTTTTCGAAATAGACGCGCATCACGATTTCCAGCGTATCGCGGAACTGCTCGCGCAATTGCGCCAGCCGCTGCGCATAGTCCAACGCTGCGGCGGGGTCGTGGATGGAGCAGGGGCCGACGATGGCCAGCAACCGGTCATCCTGCCCGCGGATGATCTTCTGGATCGTTTTGCGTGTGTGGCCGATCAGCGTTTCCACCGGCGAGCCCTTGATCGGGAAGAAACGGATCAGGTGCTCGGGCGGCGGCAGCACCGTCAGGTTTTTGATGCGGTTGTTGTCGGTCTGGCTGGTCTTGTCTTCAGGCTGGCCGTACCAGGCGTTTTCGGCGGCAGGTTGTGGGGACATGTTCACCTCGAAAGAATAGGGGTGTGCGGGTTTGGCAAAAAAAAACCGCCGGGAGGTTGTCCTCGGCGGTTTCACAGTCTGGCGCTTATCTTGCGTACGATCAGGCCTCCTGCCCACCGGGGACGGGAAAGAACGTAAACCCAAAATAAAAAGCGCTGGAAACTTGCATGCGTGCCAATATACCATGAAAGCCGACAAGCGGGTGAGTTTTTGTTCGTTTGCCTCGGGGCTTCTAGCCGTGTTGCAGCAGCCATTGCTGCAAACTGGCGATGGATGGCGCCACATGCAGGGGGCGCAATGCTGACAGGCCTGGGGCATCGTGCGCACCGTATGTCACGGCCACCGCGGCACAGGCGGCGTTATGCGCCATGAGCAGATCGTGCGAGGTGTCGCCTACCATCAGCGTTTGCGGGGGCGCGACGCCGAGTTCATCCATCAGCTCGTGGAGCATGAGGGGATCGGGTTTGCCGGCCGTTTGGTCGGCCGTGCGCGTGGCGTCAAACAAATGGCGCAGCCCTGCGGTGTCGAGTGCCTCATCAAGGCCTCGGCGGCTTTTTCCGGTGGCCACCGCCAGCAGATGGCCGCGGTCCTTCAGAGCGTCCAGCAGCTCATGCACGCCGTCGAATAGGGTGATGTCGTGTTGGCGTTTGCGGTATTGCTCGCGAAAGGCCTGCGTCAGCAGGGGCATGCGATGCGCAGGCACATCCGGCGCCACCGTTTGCAGTGCGCGCTGCAGGTCCAGGCCGATGACGTAGCGGGCATCATCGGCGCTCGGAGGCGCGCCGCCCATTTCGGCCACTGCCGCCTGGAGGCTGCGCACAATGCTGCCGGCAGAGTCGAATAGCGTGCCATCCCAGTCGAAAACGACGAGGGGGTAGCGTTGGGCAGGGAATGTGGGGGCAGGATGGTGCGGTGACATGCGTCCGATTATTGCGCGGCATCGCCAGGCAACGACCCGGAGGTTTGTGTCGGTTGGTGACCGCCTGCGGCATCCATGTCGGGAAGGGCGGGACTTCCGCCCAGCGCCTGAATCAACGTGATGTGGTTCTGCAGCCGCGCCAGCGCGGCATCCTGCTCGGCCAGCGCGGCGCTGCGGCGGGACTCCTGCGCATCCAGCCAGGCCTTGAGCGATATGGCTCCCGCGCGATAACGTACCTCCGAAAGCTCATCGGCGCGGGTGGCTTGCACGTGCGCCTGCTGCTGAAATTGCCATTGATGCTGCACGTGCTGGCGGGCACTCAAGGCGTTTTCGGTTTCGGCCAGCGCCTTGTACAGGGCCTGCCGGAAGTTGACAACGGCCAGCTCGTAATTGTTGCGCGAGGTTTGCAGGTTGCGCTGCATTTCGCCAATGTTGAGAAATGGCAGTGCCAGCCCCAGCCCCAGGCTGAGCGCCGGGTTGTTCAGCACGTTCCTGAGCGCCGTGCTGGAACTGCCCAGGCTGCTGGTGAGGCTGAATCCGGGCAGGTAGCTGGCGCGCGTGGCGTCGCCTTGCGCCAGCGTGGCGCGCAGGCGCATCTCGGCGGCCTGCAAATCGGGGCGCCGCGCCAGCACGCCAGCCGGAATCCCTGCTGTAACGCCCGGCAGTCGATTCAGATCTGGCAGATGCGGATCGCGTGCGGCTTGCGGCAATTGGCCGGGCGGCGCATCGAACAGGATGGCCAGTGCATGCTGCAATTCGGTGCGCTGTTGCGCAATCTGTTCGGCGGTCGCCCGCTGGCCGGCAAGCGTCTGGCGGGCATTCGCTAGATCCAAGCCAGAAATGGTGCCGGCGTCGTATTGCACCTGTGCCAGTTGCAGCGTCTTTTCCGCGCGGCGCAGGCTGTCCTGTTGCGTGAGCCACTTTTGTTCGGCCACCGCCAGTTGCCAGTAGGTGCCCAGCACATTGGCCACCAGCGCCTGCGCAGTCGCCTGCCGATCCTGCCATGTGGCTGCTGCTTCCCAGTCTGCGGCGCTCTGTTTGGCGGCGAGTTTGCCCCAAAGGTCAAGTTCCCAGCTCACACCCAGTGAGGCACTGTAGGTGCGCTGCCAGTCGGTGCCTGCGGGGCTGGGGGAGTCAGCGTCCAGATTGCGGCTGGCCCCGGCCGATCCCCCGCCGCTGAGCGTGGGCAGGCGATTGCCGAAAGCGTTGCCTGCGGCCAGGCGTGCGTTGCGCAAGCGCCAACCCGCAGCGCGCAGATCGTTGTTGCGCGCAAGCGCGAGTTCGACCAATTCGTTGAGGCTGGCATCGCCAAAAACCGTCCACCAGCGGTCGTGCAGCACCTGTTGCACGATCTGCGCGTCCGTGTTTGTGGGTGCTGTGACATCTGCGTGCACCCACTGTGCGGGCAGCTGCACACCGGGCCGCTGATAGGGGGTGCTGCATGCGCCAAGCACAGTGATGCCCAGCAAGGCCAGGGCAGAAAGGCGAAGACGGGAAACAGTCATTTTTTGCATTTTTCACTGGCGCGACAGCGCATCCACGGGGTCAAGTTGCGCGGCGCGGCGCGCCGGCAAAAAGCCAAACAGCACGCCGATCAATGTTGAACAGGCGAAAGCCGCAATGATGGAAACGATCGAAAACTGCATGCGGAAGGCGCCGCCGCCCACGTAATCGAACAGCCAGCCAATCAGCAGGGAGAGAGCGATGCCCAGCACTCCGCCGATCAGGCAGACCAGCACGGCTTCGATCAAGAACTGTTGCAGGATGTCGCCCTGACGCGCGCCCACGGCCATGCGCACGCCGATTTCCTGCGTGCGTTCGGTCACCGACACCAACATGATGTTCATGACGCCAATCCCGCCCACCACCAGTGAAATGAGCGCAATGGCGGAAATCAGCAGCGTCATGGTCTGGGTGGTTTTTTCTACCGTCTGCTTGATGCTGTCGGAACTCAT
>JAGPIR010000018.1 GCA_018054915.1 Allobrachymonas sp. | reverse complement strand
CGCGCAACCGCACCATCGCGGGAATGATTTTGCAGCAGGCCCTGGTGCTGGGTGTGATCGGTTTCGTGGTGGGCAAAATCACGGCAACCTTTGCCGCCCCCATGTTTCCCAAATACGTGTTGCTGGTGCCCATCGACTCGATTCTTGGTTTCTTCGCTGTGCTGACCATCTGTGTGCTGGCCAGCATCGTCGCCATCCGCATGGCGCTCAAGGTCGATCCGGCCGAAGCAATTGGAGGCTGAAGATGGCGGGGAAAGGTATCCTCATAGAAGGCTTGAGCAAGCGCTACGGCGAGGGGGACACCGCCGTGCTCGCCTTGAAGAACGTCAACATGCGCGTCGAGCCGGGCGAGGTCGTTGGCCTAATCGGTCCTTCCGGTTCGGGCAAGAGCACTTTGCTCAAGTGCCTGGGGGCAGTAATTGACCCCACCGCCGGACGCATGGTGCTGGGCGACGAGGTGATTTTTGGCAACGCATGGAAAGTGCGTGATCTGCGGGCGCTGCGCCGCGACAAGATCGGCTTTGTGTTTCAAGCGCCCTACCTGATCCCGTTCCTGGATGTCACCGACAACGTGGCGCTGTTGCCCATGCTGGCCGGTGTTTCCAACGAAGAATCGCGCGCGCGCGCCCTTGAACTGCTTACCGCTCTGGATGTGCAGCACCGCGCCAAGGCCATGCCCTCGCAACTGTCGGGCGGCGAACAACAGCGCGTCGCCATTGCTCGCGGGCTGGTCAATCGCCCGCCGGTCATCCTGGCTGATGAACCAACCGCCCCGCTGGATTCGGAACGGGCCATGGCGGTGATCCGCATTCTCAACGATATGGCCAGGCGCTTTGAAACCGCCATCATCGTCGTCACGCACGATGAAAAAATCATCCCGACCTTCAAGCGCATTTACCACATTCGTGACGGTATCACCCACGAGGAAGCAGGTGAAGGACGCAACTTCGATTGACGCGTGAGCACCGCCGCCCTTGCCCCTCGCAAGCTTTTCGTGGAACACATATATGAACACTGCTTCCCCATCCCTCCACGGCAAACCGGTACGCACCCAAACACTCCGCCTGTATGTGCAAACCATGATGCCCCTGCTTCTTTCCGGGCTGCTGGCCGGTTGTGCAGCGGGTCCGGATTTCAAACGTCCGGCGCCGCCCAACGCAACCAGCTACACCGCCACGCCCATGCCTGCGCAAACGGCTTCGGCTGCGGCAGCCCTGGGAAACGCGCAAACGTTCCAGATGCATGCAATGGTGGATGCCGCATGGTGGCGCAGCCTGGGGTCTTCCAGACTGGACGCCCTGATTGAACAGGCTCTCCACAGCAGCCCGACATTGGCCGCTGCCAAGGCGTCCCTGCGGCAAGCGCAGGAGCTTCATTCGGCCCAGGCAGGCTCCACCCTTTATCCCCAGATCGACGCAGGCATGGGCGCCCAACGTCAACGGACAAGCCCCAGTGCCTCGGGGCTGTCCGGTTCCGCGCGGGAATTTGCCTTGTACAACGCCAGCGTTGGCGTGCATTACCGGCTCGACCTGTCCGGAGGCAATCGCCGCGCGTTGGAGGCGCTGGCCGCCCGCGCCGACCATCGCAGCCATGAACTGGCAGGCGCACATCTGACTCTTGCAGCCAACATCGCCACAACCGCCATCACACGGGCAAAACTTGCCGGTCAGATCGCATCCACGCAAGCCATCCTCGAGGCGCAGGATGAGCAGATCAACATCGTCCGCCACCGGGTGCGCCTCGGTCAGGCGTCTCCAGACGAGCTTCTGGCCCTGCAAGCACAAGTCGAACAGACCCGGGCCGGAATGCCCCTGTTGCGCAAACAACTTGAACAAAACGAGCATCTCCTGGCCACCCTCTCCGGTCAAGCTCCGGGTGCAGCAAAGATGCCGGATTTCACGCTGGAAGAATTCAAGCTGCCAGCAACCTTGCCAGTAACACTGCCATCCGAACTGGCCCGCCGCCGACCCGACATTCTGGCGGCCGAAGCGCTTGTGCACGCGGCAAATGCCGAATACGGGGTGGCGGTAGCCAAGCTGTACCCCCAACTCACCCTCAGCGCCAGCCTGGGCTCGCAAGCGCTAACCGCGGGAACGCTGTTCGGGGGCGGATCGGCTGTATGGAATATGTTGGGCCAACTGGTCCAGCCGCTCTTCAATCCGGGGCTGCCCGCTGAAAAACGGGCCTCCCTGGCAGCACTGGATGCCGCTGCGGCCAATTATCAAGAGGTCGTCCTCAATGCCCTGCGCAATGTGGCCGACGCCTTGCGTGCCCTGGATCACGACGCACAAGCGTTGGACTCTCTCGCCATTGCCAACTCAGCGGCACAGTCTTCCCTTCAATCCGTTGAACGCCAGTACACCCTGGGCGCAGCCATCTACACACAATTGCTGGTTGCCCGGCAGCAGATGCAGCAAAACAAAACGGGGCTGATCGCCGCGCAAGCGCAACGGCTTGCCGACACGATTGCGCTGTATCAGGCGCTGGGTGGCGGATACGAAGTCAACGACAAAACCGGCCCGGTGTGACCGGCCGCTCATTGCATGGCGGTGGCGACGGCTCAAGCCCCTTCGCCCGCGCCGCCTCCTACGCGGTGATCCGAGCTTCGTGCTTCCATGGGCCTCAGAGGAATTCCTGTGGTGCGTCCAGCGGACGTCATGCCCTGTTTCCTCAACTTCCTTCATCTGCATACAAAATGTGAAGGTTCCCATCTGACCACTACCCGCCGGGCTTTGCAATTGGCAGATAACCGGATCGTCCTTACGCCCCCCGGTGCTTCCCGCCACGCCGATATCGCTCGCCCCTCGGCACTTCATGCTCTGCCCTAGCGCCACCCAGTGTCACTGTAGCGGATCAAGACTGAAACAGATCAGACTTATCCAGCACGGCTGCCGCCCCAGCAGCCACCGCTCGGAGGTGCTGCGCACAAGCCAGATCAATCGCACCAACGACAGGCTCTCAGGGATACCGCACAACCGTATGCAGTCGTTAAATTATTCGCTTAATTATTACTATAATCCCCGCACATCTTATTTGCAGGGAAGTTTTCATGAAACACAGCCACTCATTTTTCCCTTTTGCCTACTCCTCCACACTGGCCGCCGCCTTAGTGTTGGCCTTGGGTGCGTGTTCACAGCAAACCCCTCCTCAAAAAACCGATGCGTCAGCTCCGGCATCCGCCGCCGCCGGACAAAATGCCGGCGGTCGCCGCCTGGTGCTGGCCATCAAGGGCGAACCTGAGCAGGGCTTTGACCCCATCAGTGGCTGGGGCCGGTATGGCAACCCGCTGTTTCAGTCCACCCTGCTCAAGCGCAACGAAAAACTCGACCTGGAAGGCGATCTGGCCACCCAATGGGAGCTGTCCAAAGACCGCAAGACCTGGACCATCACCATTCGCGACGGCGTGAAATTTGCCGATGGCCAGCCACTCACGGCCGAAGATGTGGCATTCACCTATGAAACCGGCAAGCAATGGGCCGGTATTCTGGACCTGACCGATCTGGATGGCGTCAAGGCCATCAACCCGACCACCGTGGAAATCAGGCTCAAGCAGCCACGCATCACTTTCGTGCACAGCCTGGCAACCTTGGGCATAGTCCCCAAGCACGCCTACAAGGAAGGCTATGCCGACAACCCCATGGGATCGGGCCCATTCAAATTCGTCAAATGGGACAAGGGCCAGCAACTGGTGATCGAGCCAAACCCTCATTACTATGGAAAACACCCCGAATTTGAACGCATCACCATGCTGTACACGGCCGAGGATGCCACGGTTGCCGCGGCCAACGCCAAACAGGTTCAGATAGCCGTTGTTACGCCTGCAGTGGCCAAACAGGTTCCCGCTGACATGCAGCTGGTGATCGCCAAGTCGGTGGACAACCGCGGCCTGATGTTTCCCATGCAACCTGCAGGCAAGAAAACGCCCGAAGGCAAGCCCATTGGCAACGACGTGACCGCAGATCTTGCGATCCGCAAGGCCATCAATATCGGCATCGACCGCAAGAAACTCTCCGATGGCGTGCTGGGGGGGTATGGCACCCCCGCCTGGGGGGTTGCCGACAACCTGCCCTGGGACAACCCCGAACAGCGTCTGCCCGATGGTGACCTGGCGGCAGCCAAGGCCCTGCTGGACAAGGCTGGCTGGGTCGAAAAAGACGGCAAGCGCAGCAAGGGCGGCAGGCAAGCCCGCTTTACCCTGCTGTACCCGGCCAGCGACAACGTGCGCCAGTCGTTGGCCGTATCGATCGCCGACATGGTCAAGCCACTGGGCATCCAGATCGACATCGCAGGCAAGAGCTGGGACGAAATTTACCGCGAGCAGCACAGCAATGCCGTGCTCTTTGGCTGGGGCTCGCACGACCCTCTGGAAGTCTTCCGTCTGTACGACGCCAAGTCGGCCGGACTGGAATCGTACAACGCCGGCTTCTACAGCAACTCCACCGTGACCCGTAACCTGGAAAAAGCCCAGATTTCCGCCAGTTTTGCGGAATCGTTGCCGCACTGGAAAAACGCAGCCTGGGACGGCACAACCGGTTTTGGCATGAAGGGTGACGCCGCCTGGGCCTGGCTGGTGAATCTGGATCACCTCTATTTCGTCAACAAGTGTCTGGATATTGGCCCTCGCCAGATCGAGCCGCATGGTCACGGCTACCCCCTTACCTGGAACATGCAGGACTGGAAATGGACATGCCCGTAAGCCACAAGCCACCGTCTCATCCGCACGACCACAGCCATGCGTGCACGGAGGCTGACGCCCATACACATCCGCAAGATGAAAGCGTGATGACGGGGGCACCCCCCGTCATGCACAGCCATGCGCATGCGCACGAAGACGGCACAAGCCACAGCCATGCGCATATGCGGGGGCATTCCTGGCCAGCCTTTTTCTGGAACCGCCTGCGCCGGCTCGTGGTACTCATCACGCTGGTGGCGTTGGGCGCCTTCACGCTGGTTGCCGCATCGCCTGTCGATCCGGTGGCGGCGCTGTTCAAGGCCGAAGTCATTCGGTTGAGTCCCGAGCAACGCGAGCGTATCGCCGAAAAATGGGGCCTGAACGATCCCGCTCCGGTACGCTTTGCCAAATGGGCCTCCAATGCGGTGCAGGGCGACCTGGGGCGCTCCATGGTGTATGACGCACCGGTGGCCAAAGTCATCGGCGAGCGTTTTTTCAACTCCATTGTCCTGATGACCACCGCCTGGCTGCTGGGCGGTGTGCTGGGTTTTGGCCTGGGCTTGCTGGCCGGAGCCTGGGAAGGCAGCATTGTGGACAAGATCATCCGCGGCTATGCCATGGTATTGGCCTCCGCCCCCACCTTCTGGGTAGCGGTCGTGCTTTTGCTGGTGTTTGCGGTGAATCTGGGCTGGGCGCCCATTTGCTGCTCCAGTCCACCGGGTTATTTGCCCGATGAGGTGCGTTTTTCACAACGCCTGCACCACCTGGCACTGCCCGTGCTTGCCCTGTCGATGCTGGGCATTGCCCAGGTCACACTGCACACCCGCGACAAGGTGCGCGAGGTGATGGCAAGCGACTATGCACTGCTGGCACAAGCGCAAGGGCTTGGCCGCTGGGGCCGTGCATGGCGCCACGGATTGCGCAACGGCGCATTGCCTGCATTGACCCTGCATTTTGCCCACGCGGGTGAACTGTTTGGTGGATCTGTTCTGGCCGAAACCGTATTTTCCTATCCCGGACTTGGACAAGCCACCGTGGAAGCCGGCACGCGCGGCGATGCAGCCCTGCTGCTGGGTATTGCGCTGTTTGCCGCCCTGTTTGTTTTCACCGGAAACACCCTGGCCGATATCCTGGCGCGCTGGGTGGACCCGCGGCTGGACCGCCTGGAGATGCATCACCATGGACACTAGTGTCTCCTCTGTTGCTCCGGTTCCTGAGGACAGCCAATCAGCCTCCCTGCATCAGGCCACCGGCGGTTTATTCAAGGGTGACGCTGGCGCTCCGCGCAACTTGCATGGCGCCCTGCCGCACACACTGACACAGCGCAGACGCTTGCCACACATCAGTTCGCGTCTGCTCACACTGCTTGCTGCCGGACTGGCGCTGGCTGTGCTGATGACAATAGCCGCTGTAGCAGCGCTCATGCCCGATTCGGGGCTGGTCACACACCTTGATGCACGCATCCTGCCACCCTCGTGGACACACCCATTCGGTACGGATCCATTGGGCCGTGACATGCTCACACGCACCATCAAGGGGCTGGCTGTCAGCATGCGCGTAGGGCTGATTGCCTCGACTGGCGCCACCCTTATCGCCATTACATTGGGCATACTGTCTGCCCTGAGCAAAAAGCTGGACATGGGCATCGGCGTGCTGATCGACCTGACGATGGCCCTGCCGCACCTTGTGCTGCTGATCCTGATTTCATTTGCGTTGGGCGGCGGCACCAAGGGCGTGATCATTGCAGTTGCCATTTCACACTGGCCAGGGCTGGCGCGGCTGGTGCGCGCCGAAGTGCGTCAGGTCTTGTCGAGCGACTATGTGCAGGTTTCACGCCTGCTCGGGCGCAGTGGCTGGCAGGTTGCAGCCAAACATGTCCTGCCGCATGTACTTCCGCAAGCCCTGGTTGGCGCCGTGCTGCTGTTTCCGCATGCAATCTTGCACGAGGCGGGCATGACGTTCCTGGGTTTCGGGCTGGAGCCGCATCTGCCCGCCACCGGCGTGCTGCTGTCGGAATCCATGCGCTACGTCAGTGCGGGCTGGTGGTGGCTGGGCGTATTGCCCGGCTTGTGCCTGCTGGCGATGGTGCTCACATTTGAACAGGTTGCACTCGGTTTGCGCCTGATGCTCGATCCGCGCCGTGCGCAGGAATGACCGGAGTAACACATGCTTGAAGTCCAAGACATGCACCTGAGCTTTGCGCGTTATCGCACTTTGTTGCACCGCGAATGGCTGCCGGTTTTAAACGGCGTAAGCTGCAGCGTGCAACGCGGCGAACTTGTTGCCCTGATCGGCGCCAGTGGTGCAGGCAAAAGCCTGCTGGCGCACGCCATACTGGGCATTCTTCCGCGCACGGCCAGCGTCAACGCCGTCATGCTGTTTGATGGCCAGCCGCTCACTCCCGACCGCCAGGCCAAACTGCGCGGAAGGCAAATTGCACTGGTGCCACAAGCAGTGACCTACCTGGACCCCACCGCCACCGCGCAGCGTCAGGTCGCATGGGCCGCCACGGCAGCGCATCGTGCGCACAGCCAGGCTGAGGCACGGCAGCAGGCTCAGGAAGAACTGCAACGGTATGGCCTGCCCCAGGCTGCGCACGGACGCTATCCGCACCAGCTTTCGGGTGGCATGGCGCGCCGAGTGCTCACAGCCATCGCCACCGTATCGCACGCCGACTTGCTGATCGCCGACGAGCCCACTTCAGGTCTTGATCCCGAAGTCTGCCAAATGACCTTGCGTCATCTGCGCCACCTGGCCGATGCTGGAAAGGGTGTGCTGGTGATCAGCCATGATCTGGATGCCGTGCGCCACGTCACCGACCGCATCGTCGTCATGCAAGCCGGACGCACGATCGAAACAATAGACGCCGCCACCTTTGCGAGCGGCCATGCACAAAATCCCTTCACCCGCGCGCTGTACCGCGCGCTGCCGCAAAACGGCTTTCACACCTACACCGAAACCGTCGAAGAAGAGAACCTGCATGCTTGAAGTCAACAACCTTCGCTTCCGGTGGGATGAAAAAAGCCCCTGGCTGCTCGACGGCGTAAACCTGCGCGTTGCACCCGGTGAAATCGTGGGCATCATGGGGCATTCCGGCTGCGGAAAATCCACATTGGCGCGGCTGCTCTCCGGCCACATGCCCATGCAGGCCGGCCAGATGCTGCTTGATGAAAAGCCGCTGCCCGATCGCGGTGTGCGCCCTGTACAGCTGGTCATGCAACATGCCGAACTGGCACTCAATCCGCGCTGGCGCACAGGCCAATCGCTGTGCGAAGGCTGGCAGCCCGACGCTCCCACCCGGCGCAGTTTCGGCATCCGTGATGAATGGCTGCAACGTTTCCCGCATGAACTCTCTGGCGGGGAAATGCAACGCATCAGCATCGTGCGCGCCCTTGTTCCGCAACTGCGCGTGCTGATTGCCGATGAGCTCACCACCATGCACGACCCCATCACCCAGGTGCAAATCTGGCGGGCGCTTCAGGAAAAATCACGCGAACGCGGCTTTGGCCTGCTCGCCATCAGCCACGATTCCGCCCTGCTGCAGGCCCTGGGAGCGCGCGTATTGCACATGCACAAGGGAACCCTGCATTAAGAGGCATCCGTTTGCGGCAAGTTGTTGCCGCAAACTGCGCAGCTAACAAGAAACGCAACCCGGTTCCGGCCTCAGGCAATCACCCCGAGCTGGCGCCCGACCTTGGCGAAGGCCTGCACGGCGGCATCGATGTGATGCGGTTCGTGCACGGCCGAAATCTGCGTGCGGATGCGGGCCTTGCCATGGGGCACCACGGGATAGAAAAATCCCACAGCCAGAATACCTTCTTCGAGCAGGGCGCGGGAAAAATTCTGCGCCAGCATCGCATCGCCCAGCAGCACGGGCGAGATGGGATGGCCACCACCCAGCACGGTAAATCCCAGCTCCTGCATCTGGCTGCGAAAGCGCAGGGTGTTGGCCTCCAGCTTGTCGCGCAACACCGTAGAGGCACTAATCAACTCGATGGCCTTGAGCGATCCGCCAGCCACGGCGGGCGCCAGGGTGTTGGAGAACAGATAGGGACGCGAGCGCTGACGCAGCAGCTCCACGATTTCCTTGCGGGCAGCGGTAAAGCCGCCAGACGCGCCGCCTAAGGCCTTGCCAAAGGTTCCGGTCACAATGTCCACGCGCTCCATGCAGCGCTGCAACTCATGGGTGCCGCGGCCGGTGGGGCCCATGAAGCCGGTGGCATGGCATTCATCGATCATCACCATCGCATCGTGCGCATCGGCGATGTCACATATCTTGTCCACCTGGGCCACGATGCCGTCCATCGAAAACGCTCCGTCGCTGACGATGAGCACGCGGCGCGCACCCTCGCTGCGGGCCTGCTTCACGGCCTCTTCCAGCGCATTCATGTCGTTGTTCTTGTAGCGGTAGCGCCGGGCTTTGGACAACCGGATGCCGTCGATGATGGAGGCATGGTTGAGCTCGTCCGACACGATGGCGTCCTGCTCGCCTGCCAGCGGCTCGAACACCCCCCCATTGGCATCAAAGGCAGCGGCGTAAAGGATGGCGTCTTCCATGCCCACGAAGCGGGCGATGGCGGCCTCAAGCTGCTTGTGCAGGTCTTGCGTGCCGCAGATGAAGCGCACGCTGGAAAGCCCGAAGCCGTGGGTATCCAGCGCATGGTGGGCGGCGGCCAGCACCTCGGGGTGGGCCGAAAGGCCCAGGTAGTTGTTGGCACAGAAATTCAGCAGCATGCGCCCGCCCACCTGAATTTCAGCGCCCTGCGGGCTGGTGATGATGGTTTCGGCTTTCCACAGGCCCTGGGCCTGAATGCCGGAAAGCTCCTGGACGAGTTGTTCGCGAACAGCGGTGTACATGGTTGGCGCCCGATGAATGAAGGTTGAAGAATCTCAGGCTGCGTGCGCCAGTTTGGCGCCGGCCTGCGGGGTGCGCAGATTTTGCAGCATGTCGGCCACCAGCGCGGGCAAGGCAAAGCGCGGTTGCCAGCCCCAGTCGCGCCGGGCGTTTTCGTCATTGAGCGAACGCGGCCACGAAGCGGCAATGGCCTGGCGGAAATCAGGCTTGTAAGTGATGGTGAAATCCGGCAGATGCTTCTGCATTTCGGCGGCAATCTCGGCCGGGGTGAAGCTGATGCCCTGCAGGTTGTAGCTGGTGCGCCGCGTAATGCGCTCCACCGGAGCCTGCATCAGTTCGATGGTGGCCCGGATGGCGTCATCCATGTAGATCATGGGCAGGGCCTGGCCGGACTCCAGGAAGCATTCAAACCGGCCGGTGGCCAGCGCCTGATGAAAGATGTCCACGGCGTAATCCGTGGTGCCGCCGCCGGGCAGCGACTGGTGGCCAATCACGCCGGGGTAGCGCAGGCTGCGCACATCCACGCCCCAGCGCTGGTGGTAGTAGGCGCACCAGTTCTCGCCAGCAGCCTTGCTCATGCCATACACGGTGGTGGGGTTGAGAACCGCATCATCCGGCGTGGCGTTTTGCGGCACGTTGGGGCCGAACACAGCAATGGTGGAGGGAAAAAACACCTGGCGGATGAGCCCGTCGCGGGCGGCATCCAGCACATGCAGCAAGCCACGGGTATTGACATCCCAGGTGCGCGCCGGGTCGGCCTCGCCACGGGCGGACAGCACGGCGGAGAGGTGGTACACCGTGGTGATGCCGTGGCGCCGGATCACCTCGCGCAGGGCGTCCGCATCCAGCACATTCAGGCGCTCGAAAGGACCCGCCGCCAGGGTGGCGGCGCTGGGCTCGGCAATGTCGCTGCACACCACGTTGGCCGCGCCATACGTGGCGCGCAACTCGGCCGCCAGCACGGTGCCGATCTGACCATTGGACCCGGTGAGCAGAATGCGTTGGGGTGCGGGCGAGGGGGATGTCATGGGCTACTCCAAAATTCCAATTTCCGATATGATAGATGAAATTTCCAATATCGGCAATTTATTGGACAAATTTCCATCATGACGGACATCCCTTCCCTGCCCCCCTCCCGGCACCTCCCGCAAAAAACGCAACCCGATGCCGCCTCGGCCCTAACAGCCGGGCCGCCTTCGGTGGCTGAAACCCTCAAACGGTTGCGCCGGCACAAATCCCTGTCGCTGGAAGAGCTGGCGCAAATGTCGGGCGTGTCGCGCTCCATGCTCTCGCAAATCGAGCGCGATGCCACCAACCCCACCGTGGCCACGCTGTGGCGCATCACGGCAGCGCTGGGCGTTTCCATCGACGAAGTGCTGGGCGTCACGCCACATGGGGTGGACCTGGAAGTGGTGCCGGGCCATGCCCTGCCGCTGATCGGCAGCGCCGACGGACTGATGCAGATGCGGGTGCTGGGGCCGCTGGCCACCGCGGGCACGCACGAATGGTACGAACTGCGCGCCCAGCCCGGCGCACGGCTGGAAAGCAAGCCACACAGCGCAGGCACGCGCGAACATCTTTTCGTCACCGAAGGCGAATTGACGGTGAGCAGCGGTGACCTGCACCGGGTAGTGGGCGCAGGCGAACTGGCGCGCTACAACGCCGACGTGCCGCACACCATCTCGAACACCGGCCGCACGCCGGCGCAGGCCTGGCTCACAGTGCTGGACGTGTAATCATCCGGCTTCGGCTCAGCGCGAGGGCAACCGCCAAACTGGCAGTAGTTAGATGGAATTGCAGGCAAAGCCATCAAGTGTCGGCACACTGCACCCGCCCAGATTGGGCAAGCAACCATTAATAGCATGAAGCGCCGACATGCCCCTGCCCGGCCCGGTCATACGAAGCTGGCGGCGACTCGGGTCATGGGCTGCGTGTATTTACAACGCGGATAGTTAATACAACCCCAGAAACGCCCCCCCGTTTTGTGCGTCGAGCGGTCGACCATCTTCGTGCCGCAGCTTGGGCAGGTTGGGCGCCAGTACTCGCCCTCAAACGCCACGGCCAGCAAGGCTGCCTGCTGCTCGGGCGGGCGTTGTGCGATCAGCCTGAGCAGGCCATTACCATCCTGCGCGTTGATGCCGTTGGCCTGTGCAAACGCCAGCGCATCGGCCGTAAAGGTGGAACTGGTTGCATACGTGCCGCGTGCCACTTTGTACGATGCCATCACACCATAAAACTCGCGCAGGGCACTAACGGGTACCTGTTTGTTTTGCCAGTGCTTGCACTGCACCACCGCCACCGGGCCTTCGGCGTGGCGGGAATACAACCAGATGTCCACCCCGCCATCCGGCCCGTGCGACTGAGCCCGCGTCTCGAAACCCGCTTGGGCAAACAGCGCCTCGCATACCGCCTCGAACCGGCGCCACTCGATGGCCGCAAATACTTCGGGGCTCCAGCATGTCAGGCGTTCGTGCGCAGGATCCAGGGCTGGGGCAACTGTTTCGGTTGTCACAGGTGGCGCGGACGCGAAGGCGGACCCAGCGCGGTTTTTGCCGGTTTCCGGGCTGCCGCGCATGGCGCCGCGATCAGAGGCGTGCGACTGCTTGCGTACCCTGCGCATCCGTGGCGCATGGTCTGCTGGCGTCTGCGGCTCAGCAGCGAGTTGCCTGGTAACCAGCCTGTGAATCACGATCAATACCATACCCAGCCCAAGCGCGAACCAGCCGGGGTAACGCAGCCCCGCCGTGATTGCAGCGAAGACCGGGTTAGCTTTCAGCAAGGCCGACACCAGCAGCAGCATCAAACCGCCCGCCACCAGCCTTAGACCAAGGGAAAGAATAGATT
>JAGPIR010000187.1 GCA_018054915.1 Allobrachymonas sp. | reverse complement strand
GTGCAGATCAAACTGCTGATCGGCGTCTGCGGCCTGCTGGGACAAATCACCCAGAGCCGAGAAGTCAAAGCTGGGGACAGCTGCGGATGCATAAGAAGTCTCCGCAGGAACAACAGGGGCCGATGCGCTGCTCTGCGGGGACAGCGCGGGGGGCAAGCCGTTTGCAGCCGCCTCGCTCGCCGAGGTGGTCGGTGTTGCCGCCGCCGAACTGCTGGCAGCAGGGCTTGTCATGGTCGCAGCAGCATCCGCAGTCGGGGCAGTTGTACATTCGGATCCCTCCTCTACCGGGTCTATCGGTGCATTTTTGCAGGGCTTTGCGATGCTGAGCGCTTCGGCCATGTCAAGGGAAATCTCGTACTCATCCAGCAGGGCGAACTCCGCGCCATCGGAGAAGAAGGACTCCGGCGTCAGCGTCTTGAGCGCAGCCCTGGCACGCTCGAACTTCTGGGCCATCAGATGGCTCTCCTTCCAGATGCTCTGCCCCTCGTCCCAGCGCCAAAACCGCCCTGCATGATAGGCGTAGATCATCTCGTTGGCGAGTTTTCTACAAATAATATCCACTTGCTAAAACCTCCAAAGTGTGTTATTCTTCGGGGTGATGGGGGTTCAAGCCATCATCCCTTTGCAGGCTCGCCGGTGTTCCAGCACCGACGGGCTTTTTTGCGTTCATGCGTCCCTCCGGTTCTGCCGGTACTCCGGCTCTTTGGTGCGGGCGTGGCGGCGGTCGATGTGCTTGCGGCGCTGCACTTCGCGCTCTGCGGCATGGTCGCCCAGCCGGGCAAAGAACAACGCCAGCAACAGCAGTACCATCGCGGTGATGAAGTCGGTGTCGGAGATGACGCCGAGGGCTTCGATGCTGCCCGCAAAGCCAAGTGCGTACAGCATCCCGACGGCACCGCTGGCCACCGCCAGCCAGTACCAGACGCCAGATTTGATTCTCATGCGGATGCCTCCTTTTTTATTTCTGCGGCACACCCAGCTGCAACAGCAGGGCGGGGACGTTGATCATGATGCACCGGCCACTCTTGAGGTGAGGAATGGTGCCTTTAGCAAGCTCTTTGCGCAGGTAGTATTCCGAAAGCCCGGTGGCCCGGGCAGCATCACGGACATTCATGAATGGGGTAGAGGGGACGGGAGGAGTATGCTTCCTCATAGCGGTCACTCCTTTTTCTCGGTGGTGAAGATGTCGGCCATGATCTGGTCGAAGCCGGGCAGGCCAAAGGCGATGATCTGAAGCTGGTCGATGCGGCTGTCCAGCTCGGCTTGTGCCTTGGCCACAAGGCCTTCGGCCTGACGGAGGCTGTCACAGATTTTGCCATAGTTGGCCTTGGCCTGAATGAAGCGGGCTTTGTAATCGTCGCGGTGCTTGATGAAGTCATTGCGCAGGTCAGTGACCTCCGCAAGCTGCTCCTTAGCGGTGCTCACGGCCTGAATGGCTGCGGTCAGGCGCTCGTTGGTGGCCTCCAGCTGCTCAATGTGCTGCTGGGCCTTGACGGTCTCATACACGCCGTTCCTGCGCAGGGCGGGCAGAACCTCGCTTGTGACCCAGTGCTTGAAGGCTTTGGCCTTCGGCATCTTGCTGCTCAGGATCAGGCTGTAAAGGCCGGACTCGTTGATGAGGGCTGTCTTGGATGAGGGGGACACATTCCCATTTTGGGAATCTGCCCCCTGCGACAGCATCTCAAGCCGCTTGTCATCCTCATCGACGTGGGCGATGATGGCCTTGCCGGGATTCTTGTACCCCAGCGCCTCGGCGACGTCCTTGCCGACGAGCCACGGCTGGCTGTCAAGCTCGACGGTGCGCACCTGCCCGAACTCGGGGTTGGCGAAGATCTGTAAGTCGTTCATGTGAATATGTACCTCCTTGTGGGTGGCTTCCTTCCCGTGCTATACTGTTGCAAGGAAAGGGGGTGAAAATATGATTTGCGGATTCGGAAGCGTAAAAATGCGAATAGAGCGCAATGGCGAAATCGTTGCAACACTTCAGGGCCTTCCCAATCATGAAAAGGCTACCCGTCGGGCTTATATTGGATTTGAGCCGGGAAGCGACATTCAAATTGGAGATGTTGTCATTAACCCTGCAAACGAGAGATTTCATATTATTGATGTACGAAATTCTTTCGTGAGGGCCATTCAAATCAAAGCCTATAGTCTGAGCGAAACGGAATATACGCAATCCAGAGAAAAACACGAAACAGCTGTGTATAATATTGGGAATGCATATGGCTCAGTGATTGGAAATTCCAGCAATGCAACCATCAACTATCAAATGGGATTTCAAGAAATGCGTGAACGCGCAGCATTTGAAAATACACCAGACAGGGAACAGGTGGAAAAATTGATTTCCCTTGTCGAGATGATGGTGAATGGCGAAGTGCCTGCTCAAAAAGGATTGTTGTCGCGCTTTTCTGAGACCATGGAAAAGCACTCTTGGCTTACAAGCTCGATTTCTTCGCTGCTTTTATCGTGGTTGACACAACTGCCGCATTGATTTCGAGTGTCAGATTCAGCAAAATGTTTCCATTACTGGACTGTACACATGAATAGCTCTTGATGTTCTGGATGGGTATCCCGTCAATTTCGCACCGGAAACGCTCGTCCAGTTGTTCAAGTTGAATCTTCTGCACTCCGCGCTCCTCTTCCTCAGGAGCACGGGGCTTTTTGTTACTGTCCATGTGGTTCACCTCCTTTGAAAACGGAACTTGCAAAAATGCGAGTATCAGAGCAAAAAGATAGACTTGCATTCGTTGGCGGACAGCTTCAAGGTTGCGGCGATGTCATGCATCTCGCCGACGGTGAATTCCAGACCATCAGATGCAAGTTTGCGGGACAAAGTGCTTGAATCCATGCCGATTTTCTGTGCAAGTTCCTGCTGGGTCACACCGCGCTCTTTCAGCTTGCCGCGCAGAAGATTCATGTTGGTAGACATGAGTGGTTCACCTCCTTTCGTGACTCGCATAAACGCGAGTATCTGCACATAGAGTAACACGACAGAAGCAAGAAGTCAATAGACGACTTGCGTTTTTGCGAAAATCTTTTTTGAATTTGCAAAACGCTATTGCAATTTTGCGACTTTTCGTGTATTCTCTTATCAAGAGGTGATGAACATGACCACCGGCGAAAGAATGAAGCAACGTAGAAAAGAAATCGGATTCTCTGCGGAAAAGGTAGCAGAGCGTCTCGGGGTTTCTCCTGCCACAATCTATAGATATGAAAAAGGAGATATTGAAAAGGTCCCGGTTGATAGCCTTGCGGAACTTGCGAAGATTTTGCAGACCACTCCCGCCTACCTGATGGGCTGGGAAGAGCAGCCGACTCCCAAGCCCACTTCGCCCGCTCCCATTCCGCCGGGCTTTGAGCCGATGCCGAAGATGAAGAAGATCCCCCTGATCGGCAGCA
>JAGPIR010000186.1 GCA_018054915.1 Allobrachymonas sp. | reverse complement strand
GCAATGGCCAGGGCGTGAATACAACATCGAAGGCAACCCCACGCAAAACCTGATGGCCTTCATCCGTGACGTACGCCCGCATCAGGCAACCTTTGTGCCAGACAGTGAAAACCAGTTCACCAGCGACCACGGATGGAACGTGACAGATGCCGCAATCTGTCAGCACCTGCGCGAACAGATTGCAGAGTGCCATGCGCTGGGTGTGCGCGTCAGCCTGTTCATGGATGCCGAAACCGCGCCCATGCCATTGGCCAAGGCGCTGGGCGCTGATCGTGTCGAGTTGTACACCGAGCCCTATGCGGCGGTATGGGCCAGCGGCGATACCGACGCTAAAAACCGGCAGTTGCAGCGTTTTGCCCAAGCCGCGCAGGCCGCACTTGACGCCGGTTTGCAGGTCAATGCCGGACATGACCTGAACCAGGACAACCTCACCGGATTTTTACGCACCGTACCGGGTGTTTCAGAGGTATCCATCGGCCACGCCTTCATGGCCGATGCGCTCGAAGCGGGGTACGACGCCACCGTAAAAAATTATTTGCGGTGCATTTCCGAAGCATTTTCTTCCTGATCGGTGCGTCCGGGCGATTGATTTCCATGCCACTCACCACCAACGAACTGCGCACCCGCCTTGCTGCCTTTGCCCATAAATGGAAAGGCGCCAGCAGTGAGGATGCCGACGAAAAACTGTTCACGGCGGATTTTCTGGCCTGCTTCGACATAGCGGCCCACCAGTACAAGCGCGAATACGCCGTGCCCAAGCAAGACGGCAGCACCGGCTACATGGACGGCTTCATTCCCGGCAAGCTGATCATCGAAGGCAAAAGCCTGGGCAAAGACCTCAAAAAAGCCCGGGCCCAGGCCGAAGCCTACCGCTGGGGCTGCCCGCCGCACGAACAGCCGCGCTATGTGCTGTTGCATGATTTTGAGCGCTTCGCCCTGTTTGACCTGTCGCAAGACACCCAGCACCCAACCACCCTGGCCAAGCTACCCGCCCATGCCGACTGGTTCCGCTTCCTGGTGGATGCCGAACGCCCGGTCATCGTGGAAGAAACCGAAGCCGACCGCAAAGCTGCGCACAGCATGGCGCAACTGCACGAAGCCTTGCTGCGCAGCCACTTCACCGGCAGAGACCTGGAAATCTTCCTCACCCGCCTGCTGTTCTGCTTTTTTGCCGACGACACCGCCATCTTTGGCAACAACCGCCAGTTCAGCGCGCTGGTAGAGGGCACCCGCCAGGACGGCAGCGACCTGGGCCCCCGTCTGGCCAAGCTATTCGAAGTCCTCAACCAGCCAGAAAACCAGCGCAGCCCGCTGCTGGATGAAGAACTGGCCTCTTTCAAATATATCAACGGCCAGCTCTTTGCCCACCGCACCGCCATCCCCGACTTTGACAGCCGCCTGCGGCAACTGGTGCTCGATTGCAGCCAACTGGACTGGAGCCGCATCTCGCCCGCCATCTTTGGCGCCATGTTCCAGGGCGTGCTCGAAGTGCATGAACCCGACCTCAGCCGCCAGGCCAGCCGCCGGGAACTGGGCGCGCACTACACCAGCGAGCGCAACATCCTGCGCGCCATCAACCCGCTGTTCATGGATGGGCTGCGCGCGGAACTGCAAGCCGCAGGCAACAACCCGGCCCGGCTCCAGGCCCTGTACGACAAACTGCCCACCCTGCGCATCATGGACCCCGCCTGCGGCTGCGGCAACTTCCTCGTCATCGCCTACCGTGAACTGCGCCTGCTCGAAAACGAATTGATCGACAAGCTGTTCAGCAAAGGCGGGCAAAGCAAGGGATTGCTGGACATTGGCACCCTGAGCCGCATCACGGTTGACCAGTTCTACGGGCTGGAAATCGACGCCAGCGCCGCCCACATCGCGCAAGTGGCCCTGTGGATCACCGACCACCAGTTGAACCTGATCACCGCCGACCGCTTTGGCAGCACCCGCCCCAGCATCCCCTTGGTCAAAAGCGCCCACATCTGCCAGTGCAACGCCCTGCGCACCGATTGGGCCAGCGTGCTGCCGCCCGAGCAATGCAGCTTCATTGTGGGCAATCCGCCGTTTGTGGGCGCCAAATACCAGAATGACGAACAGCGTGCCGATGGCGCTTTGGTAATGGGCGCCATCCCCAACGCCGGTTTGCTGGATTACGTCTGTTGCTGGCATGTCAAGGCCGCCGCCTACATGCAGGCCAATGCTGCCGTGAAAACAGCCCTGGTATCGACCAACAGCATTTGTCAGGGGGAGCAGGTCGGCGTGTTGTGGCCGCACATGTTGGCGCAGGGAATGCACCTGCAATTCGCCCATCGCACCTTCCAATGGAGCAATGAGGGACGGGGCGTGGCGGCAGTGCATTGCATCATCGTGGGCTACGGCAGGCAACCCGCCACGCAACCCGTGGTGTTTGATTACCGCGCCAATATCAAGGCCGCCCAAGGCGAACGCTTGCTAGTCAGCCGCATCAATCCCTATCTAGTGGATGCGCCGGATGTGGTGATTACCCGGCGCAGCATGCCGTTATGCGATGTGCCGGAGATTAGCTTTGGCAATCAGCCTATCGACGGTGGTTTTTTCATTTTGCAGCCCGAGGAAGCTAGCGACCTGACGCGCCGTTATATGGCACTTCGTCCCTATGTTCGGCGTTTTCTGGGTGCGGATGAATTTATTAACGGTGGTGATCGGTACTGCCTCTGGTTGAAGGATGCGCCGCCTGCCTTGCTGCGCGAGATACCCGAGGTTAAACAGCGAGTGGCTCAAGTCAGAAAGTTTCGTTTGGAAAGCAGTCGCAAGGCCACCAATGAGCTGGCGGTAACGCCAGCGCAGTTCGCCTTCATTTCACACAAGGAAAGCAGTTATCTCATTGTCCCTAGTGTTTCTTCCGAACGCAGAAACTTCATTCCGATTGGGTTTTCGGAGCGATCAGTGATTGTTAGTAATCTGTGTTTGGCGGTATATGGAGCTGAAAAATACCACTTCGGCATGTTGTGCAGCACCATGCACAACGCTTGGATGCGCACCGTGGCGGGGCGGCTTGAAAGCCGTTACCGTTACTCCAACACCATCGTTTACAACAACTACCCATGGCCGCAAGTGCCCACCGACAAACAGCGCCAGGCCATTGAACAGGCCGCACAAACCGTGCTGGATGCTCGTGCCTTGTTCCCCGATGCCACCCCGGCCGACCTGTACGACCCGCTAACCATGCCCGCCGAACTGGTTAAGGCCCATGCTGCGCTGGATAAAGCCGTGGACGCCGCTTATGGCTACAAAGGGGGCAAGGACGATGCCAGCCGCGTCGCCTATCTGTTTGGGCTGTACCAGCAACTGAGCGCCCCGCTGGATGTGGCGGGCACGGCCAAAACCAAAAAGCCCCGCGCCCGAACGGCTACCCCCTGAACAGGCGGCCGGCGT
>JAGPIR010000185.1 GCA_018054915.1 Allobrachymonas sp. | reverse complement strand
CCGCAGCTGTAACGGGCGGATCCAGGTGGCAAGCTGTTGCGCAGGCACTTCCTGCGCCAGCACATCCAGGCAGGCCTGCCACAGGGCAGCAGACGATTCTTCTTGCATGGACATGACCTGGAACAATGGCAGATATCAAAACATAAACAAATCCGGCATTGCGTAAGAAGTACCAGATTGGACGGGAGGTCTATTATCCCGTAAACGCTTGGTGCCAGCGGCGGTAAATCGTACCGGATCAAAGGGTCTTGCCGTGCCTTATGGGGCAAGCCGCAGGGCCAGCGCGTCACCCAGGCGTTTTGCAGCTTCCTCCCAGGTGGTTTGCAC
Organism: Allobrachymonas sp.; assembly: GCA_018054915.1. Taxonomy (GTDB): domain Bacteria; phylum Pseudomonadota; class Gammaproteobacteria; order Burkholderiales; family Burkholderiaceae_C; genus Brachymonas. The sequence goes on along the minus strand of JAGPIR010000185.1, from coordinate 3,091 downwards.
GCCACAGCCAGCCAGATCCACCACCTGCAATGCGTTGTAACCACAGGGGTTGATGTTCGCAAACGGCTCCAGATCCATGGCGACGTTGAGTGCCACGCCGTGGTAGCTGCAGTGCCGGTGGACCTTGAGACCGAGCGCCGCGATCTTGCCTAGCCCGGCAAAGGTCTGTTGCGGCAGGCGCGGCGCGTCCAGCGTGGTGTGGCTGCCGGGGTCGTGCAGGCGCACGTAAATGCCGGGGGCGCCCGCAACGCGATGACCGGTGATGTGGTAGCTGGCGAGCACCTGCAGCACGGCCTCCTCAATGCGCCAGACCAGTTCCTTGACGAAGTAGCCAGCGCGGCGCAGGTCGATGAGCGGATACGCCACCACCTGTCCCGGCCCGTGGTAGGTCACCTGGCCGCCGCGGTCGGTCTGTATTACGGGAATGGCGTTGACCGACAGGATATGCCCGGGTCTGCCCGCCTGGCCCTGTGTGTACACGGGCGGATGCTGGCACAGCCAGATTTCATCGGGCGTTTGGGCGGTGCGCGCGTCGGTGAAGGCGCGCATCTGCGCGTAGGCTGTTGCGTAATCGAGCAGACCGCATTGGCGCAGCGCCACCGGCATCTACAGCACCACCTTGACCATGGGGTGCGCCGTCAGCGCACGGTACAGGGCATCGAGCTGTGCGCGGCTGGTGGCCGTGACGGTGATGGTGACACTCTGGTATTTGCCGCCCGAGCTCTCGCGCAATTCGACGGCGGAGGCGTCGAAGGCCGGATCGTGTTCCAGGGCCACGGCGAGGATGGCCTTGATGAATCCCTCAGTTTTGGCTCCCATGATCTTGATCGGAAAGGCGCAAGGGTACAGGATGGGAGATTCTGCGTCTGTGGGGCAGGCGGGCGTCATGGACGCGTCGCCGTTGGCAACTGGCTGGCCAGGCAAGGACCCGTTCGTGGCGTTCGTCATAGCGGGAATCTTCAGGTTTTTGGCAGGGTCACGCCGTGCTGGCCCTGGTACTTGCCGCCGCGGTCCTTGTACGAGATTTCGCAGACTTCGTCGCTTTCGAAGAACAGCACTTGTGCGCAGCCTTCGCCCGCGTAGATTTTGGCTGGCAATGGCGTGGTGTTGGAGAACTCCAGCGTGACGTAGCCTTCCCACTCGGGCTCAAACGGGGTGACGTTGACGATGATGCCGCAGCGTGCATACGTGCTCTTGCCCAGGCAGATGGTTAGTACGGAGCGCGGGATGCGGAAGTATTCGACCGTGCGAGCCAAGGCGAAGCTGTTGGGCGGGATGATGCACACGTCACCCTCAAAATCAACGAAGCTTTTTTCGTCGAAATTCTTGGGATCGACGATCGTCGAATTGATGTTGGTAAAGATCTTGAATTCACGCGCGCAGCGGATGTCGTAGCCGTAGCTGCTGGTGCCGTAGCTCACGATTTTCTGGCCGTCGGCGGCATGGCGCACCTGGCCGGGCTCGAACGGATCAATCATGCCGTGTTCTTGCGCCATGCGGCGGATCCATCTGTCGCTCTTAATGCTCATGCGGGGACCTTGCCTTGCTGCAAAAACCGTCATTTTACGGGGTGGAGGATGGAATGTGGCGGGGACGCAAATCCGGACTATGATTGCGCGCCATGGAAAAACGATGGACTCCACGCGTCACTGTTGCAGCCGTACTCGAACGGGATGGCCGTTTTCTGCTGGTTGAAGAGCGCCAGTCACGCGGGTTGGTGCTTAACAATCCCGCCGGTCACCTGGACATTGGCGAATCACTGCCGCAGGCGTGCGTGCGCGAGGTGCTCGAAGAAACGGCGTTCGACTTCACGCCCGAGTCGTTGGTGGGCGTCTACCTTTCGCGCTACCGTGGCCATGATCCCCGGCACGGCGTGCTGCGCGACCTGACGTTTCTGCGGTTCACCTTTTGCGGCACGCTGGGGCGGTTCCATGCGGGGCGCGAACTGGACCCGCCGATTGAGCGCACCGTGTGGATGACTCCGGAGGAAATTCACGCCAGCCAGGCCCGCCACCGCAGCCCCATGGTGTTGCGCTCCTTGCAGGACTATCTGGATGGGCACCGGTTTCCGCTTGACACCATCTACGCCGATGCCAGCGTGTTCGATCCGGCCGACCTGTCCGCGCGCTGAGCGGTCAGCATTGTGGGGGGCCGAGCGTGCGCTGCGGCGATGGCTTGGTATTGGGCGCACTCTTTGTGTATCGGAGATAATTGCACCCGTAAAGCCTGCCAGACCGCCGCTGGTGCAAGCGTGGAAACACAGCACCAGAGGAACGTCCGGACTGCACAGGGCAGCGCAGGAGGTAACACCTCTCCACCGCAAGGTGCGGATCAGAGCAACAGAGACGAGCCGGTTCAGTCCGGGTGAAACGGGCAATCTCTGCGCGCAGCAATGCCAAATAGGCCAGCGATGACGTGGCTCCGCGGAGCTGGCGGGTAGGCAGCACCGAGCCGGAAGGCGACTTCCGGCCCAGAGGAATGGCGGTCACGCGGCGGGCAACCGCCGTGCACAGAATCCGGCGTATCGGCAGGCTTTACATTTTTTCTTCCCTGCACGGACCAGTTCTTGCCATCAAAACCGGGTTCCGTCCTGCCGAAAGCAACCGGCCGGCTTCTTCTTTAGGCGTACGGGTTGGCAAAACCCAGTTTGGCGAGGATGCGTGCCTCTTGGGTCTCCATCGCATCCGCGTCGGCATCACTGGTCTCGTGGTCCAGGCCCTGCGCATGCAGGGCGCCATGCACCAGCAAATGGGCGTAATGATCTTCCAATGGTTTGCCCTGGTCGGCCGCTTCCTGCGCCACGACATCGGCGCACAGCAACAGGTCGGCGCAGACATGTGGCGCCGCGCTGTAATCGAAGGTCAGCACATTGGTGGCGTAATCGCGCTGGCGGTAGTCGCGGTTGAGTGCCTGTGCCTCGTCCGTGCCGACGATGCGCACGGTGATTTCCGCCACCTGCACATCGTCAAGCAGGGCGTGGCGCAGCCAGCGGCGTACGCGGTGACGCGGCAACGCGGTACGGTGCCGCGCCGCGTCGGCAAACCGGCCAAACTGCAGGGAAAGGATCAATGCCGGAAGGGGACGCATGAGT
>JAGPIR010000184.1 GCA_018054915.1 Allobrachymonas sp. | reverse complement strand
CGGATACTCTGGCGGAGGCGGTGAGATTCGAACTCACGAACGGTTGCCCGTTGCCGGTTTTCAAGACCGGTGCAATCGACCACTCTGCCACACCTCCGGAGCATGCACCAGGGGCACACCTGCCCACATGCACGAAGCGGGCATTGTACCGGCTTCTTGCTCCGCATCGGACCGGGTGGATGGGCGTGCGGCCGCACCCGCACGTGCATTGGTCTGCGCACGGCCCCGAACCGGCGCACCACGCCGGTGGCAAGGCACAATGCGGGGTTTTCAGACTGTTTGCCGTTGCCCGCCATGCCCGTGACCCTACCCGCCGAGCCTTTGCCCGAAGTCAATATTTCCGAAGATGGCACGAGCCGCTTCCTGCATCTGGATTCGCCCTGGGTGCAGGGCAGCATGCGCCTGAAAGACCCGCTGGCGCTGGATCTGGAATACATCCAGCGCATGATGGTCTGGCTGCTGTTTGTGGATTTCGGCTCACTGCCCGATCGCCACGCGATGCAGTTGGGGCTGGGCGCGGCCAGCCTGACCAAGTTCACCAGCAAGAAGCTGGGCATGCTCACCAGTTGCGTGGAGCTCAACCCGGCGGTGTACCGTGCCTGCCGCCAGTGGTTCCGGCTGCCCGACAACCACGAACGGCTCAATGTGATGCTGGGCGATGCCGCCGAGGTCATCCGCCAGCCCGAATGGCAGGGCGCCATCGATGCGTTGCAGGTGGACTTGTACGACCACGAGGCTGCTGCTCCAGTGCTGGATGACGCGGATTTTTACCGGGCCTGCCGCGCCGTGCTCACGCCCGACGGCTGCATGACGGTGAACCTGTTTGGCCGCTGCAGCAGTTTCGAACGCAGCGTGCAGCACATGGCCGAGGCGTTTGGCGCTGACGCCCTTTGGGCCTTTCGGCCCACGCGCGAAGGCAATACCGTGGTGCTGGCGCAGCGCACGCCTTCGCGGCCGCAGCGGGCAGAACTGGCCGCGCGCGCAGCCCTCATCGAGCAGCACACGGGCCTGCCCGCGAACAAGTGGCTGCGGGTGTTCAGGCCGTTGCAGGCGTAAGGATGCACGGCCACCCGGTGGCGCATCAATTACCGGGAGCGGTGTTTAAACGTGGTTCAAATGTTGTGCGCGGTGCTGTGCGCCAGCCTCAGCCGCGCTCAAACACCGCCATGCTTTCCACGTGCGCGGTGTGCGGAAACATGTTGACCACACCTGCGGCGCGCAGCCGGTAGCCCGCCTGGTGCACCAGCAGTCCGGCATCGCGCGCCAGCGTGGCGGGGTTGCAACTCACGTACACGATGCGCGTGGGCGGCTGCCAGCCGGACGGGGCCACGTAGCCGCTTTCGGCAGCCTGGCCCAGGCGTTGCTGATGGATGTCGGCCAGCGCCTTGACCAGAGCAAATGCGCCTTCGCGTGGCGGATCAACCAGCCATTTGTCGGCAACGCCATCGGCCACCAGCATTTCGGGCGTCATCTCGAACAGGTTGCGGGCGACAAATTGCGCGGGCGCAAGTGTCTGGCCGTAGGCATTGGGGCTGTTGGCGGCATGGTTGGTGCGCGCACGCGCCACCAGCGCCTCGCTGCCCTCCACACCCAGCACCGATCCGGCGCAAGTGGCAATGGGCAGGGTGAAGTTGCCCAGGCCGCAGAACCAGTCGATGACGCGCTCGTTGCTTTGCGCATCCAGCCATTGCAGCGCCCGGCTGACCAGCACGCGGTTGATGTGCGGATTGACCTGGGTGAAGTCGGTGGGTCTGAACGGCATGGTGATGCCGAATTCGGGCAGGCTGTAGCTGAGCGGCGGCGTATCGGGGCTGATGCAGTGCACCGTATCCGGACCCTTGGGTTGCAGCCACCACTGCACCCCGGGCTGGGCCGCAGAAAAAGCGTGCAGCTTGTCAATATCTCCTGCGGTCAGCGGCTCCAGGTGACGCAACACCAGCGCGGTAACGGTGTCGCCACAGGCCAATTCAATTTGCGGGCAGGTATCACGGGCATCCAGGCTGGCGATCAGCGCGCGCAACGGCAGCAGCAGGGCGCTCACATGCGGCGGCAGGATGGCGCAACTGCGCATGTCGGCAATGTAGCGGCTCTTGCGCTCATGAAAACCGACCAGCACCTCGCCCTTTTTCAGCACGTGCCGCACCGACAGGCGCGCCCGCCAGCGGTAACCCCATGCCGGGCCGTGGATCGGGCGCAGCATGGTTTCAGGCTTGCATTTACCCAGGTGCCAAAGGTTGTCTTCGAGCACCCGCTGTTTCATTGCCACCTGCGCAGACGCTTCCAGGTGCTGCATCTTGCAACCGCCGCAGGCGCCTGGGTGCAGGCCGAAGTGCGGACAGCGCGGCGTCACGCGCAGCGATGATTCCTGGTGGATTTCGGTAAGCGTGGCAGCTTCCCAGTTATTTTTTTTGCGATAGGTACTGGCGCTGACCCATTCAAAGGGCAGCGCACCGTCAATGAACATCACTTTGCCGTCGGGCTTGCGCGCCACACCCTGGGCCTCCAGATCCAGCGCATGCACAAACAGCCAGTCGGGCTGCGCATGGGCAGGGCGGGGATGGCCGTGCACGGGCAGCGCCGCATCCGGTTCGGTCGTTGGATCGATTGCTGGTTCAGTCGTCACTTGGAGTTATTTTGCGGCGGGTTGCCGCCCGAATGATGAGAAAGGGATGAGGCACATTGCAGCCGCCTGGGCAGCTGGCGCCCGGTTGGCGCCAGCCCCGCACACCGGGTGCGGCAGATGCAAAAGGCCGGGTTTGGGTATCGACTTTATCAACCGCGTACTGGACCGGCCGGATTTCAGCGTTGCGGCAAATAGTTGAGCGGATTGACGGTTTTGCCGTTGCGGCGCACCTCGAAATGCAGCTTCACACGATCGGTGTCGGTTTTTCCCATGGCGGCAATTGGCTGGCCTTTTTTCACCGGCTGGCCCTCCTTGACCAGCAACTTGCTGTTGTGCGCATACACCGTCAGCAAGGTGTTGTTGTGTTTGATCAGCACCAGGTTGCCATAGCCGCGCAAGCCGGAACCCGCATACATGACCTTGCCATCGGCGCTGGCGTACACCGGGTCGCCCTCCTTGCCGGCAATGCCGATGCCCTTGTTTCTGACATCATCAAACGGCGCAACCACAACGGTGTTTTTTGTTGGCCAGGCCAAATCCACACCAATATCCGGCGCGCCTGCCGTTGTGGCAGATGGTGCAGCAGAAGGAGCAGTCGTGGGTGCGGCGGGCCGGACAGGGGCCACGGCGGAAGCCGGCGCGCTGGCAGGGGCCACACCCGCCAACGGCACCACGCGCAGCACCTGGCCAACCTCGATCGTGTCGGGGTTGGCGACCCAGGCGCTGTTCCACTGCGCCAGGTCGCGCCAGTCAACGTTGAGCGCGCGCGAAATGCTGCGAATGGTGTCACCCGGCTGCACGGTGTAGTAG
>JAGPIR010000183.1 GCA_018054915.1 Allobrachymonas sp. | reverse complement strand
CTGGCGCTGGCTGGCGCGATCCACGCTGGCGCTGGCCGGGGCCCTGCTGATGCTGTTTCAGGCAACCGCAGAGGCCAGCGGTGCCGCGGCGGAAACGGCTGCCGTGCCCGGCATGGAACGCCAGCGTCAGCTGGTGCACATGGTGCGCCAGGAGTGCGGCTCCTGCCATGGTATGAGCTTGCAGGGCGGATTGGGGCCGGCGCTGCTGCCGGCGGATTTGCAGGAGAAATCCGCCGAAGGTCTGGCGGCGACCATTTACCACGGTCGCCACGGCACGGCCATGCCGCCTTGGCAGCGGTTCCTGACGGAAGCCGAGGCGACCTGGATCGTCGAGCGTCTGCTGGCCGGTTTCCCCGAGTAATGCGCTGATGGGCGTGGCCCATCGTCTTTTCACTGGCTGTGTGCAGCCATTTCTTGCCAGGGGTGTGTCCATGCGTCGCCTGCTCGTCCTGTTTTTCGTCACCCTGTTGCTGGGCTGTGCCAGCACGGCGCCGACCGCGCCGCGCGCCACCGGCGATCTGGCGCTCATCATCGAGCGCGCCAGCGGCCATGTCACCCTGGCCAGCACCACTAGCCGCCAGCCCTATGCCCGCATCGGCGGTCTGGGCGATCTGTCGCATGCCTCCGCCGTGTATTCGCGCGATGGCCGCTACGCGTATGTCTTCGGGCGCGACGGTGCGCTGAGCAAGATCGACATGCTGGAAGCACGGGTGGTCAAGCGGGTGGTGCAGAGCGGCAACGCCATTGGCGGTTCGATCTCGCAGGATGGACGCATCGTGGTGGCGCAGAACTACACGCCGGGCGGCATCAAGGCCTTCGATGCAGAAACGCTGGAGCTGCTGTCGGAAGTGCCGGCCGAATATGCGCCGGGGCAGTTTTCCAAGGTGGTCGGTCTGGCCGACACTGCCGGCAACAAATTCGCTTATGCGCTGTTCGAGGCGGGTGAAATCTGGGTCACCGATTTCAGCAATCCGCGCCAGCCGCAGACGCAACGTTTCCCAGCCGGCAAGAACCCCTACGATGGCCTGGTGACGCCCGATGGCCGCTATTTCATGGCCGGCCTGTTCGGTGAAGACGGCATCGCCCTGCTTGATCTGTGGCAGACCGACCGGGGGGCACGCAAGATACTGCAGAACTACGGGCGTGGTGAGGAGCGTTTGCCGGTGTACAAGATGCCGCACCTGCGCGGCTGGACCATGGCGCAGGGCAAGGTGTATCTGCCGGCGGTCGGGCGGCATGAAGTGCTGGTGGTCGATGCCACGACCTGGCAGGAAGTCGGGCGCATTCCGGTACGCGGCCAGCCGGTGTTCGTCATGGCGCGACCGGATGGGCGGCAGATCTGGGTCAATTTCTCTTTCCCCGATTACAGCAAGATCGATGTCATCGATACCCTGCAGGGCAAGGTGGTGAGCCAACTGGAACCGGGCAAGGGCATCCTGCACATGGAATTCACCCCGCGTGGCGAACATGTCTGGCTGTCGGCACGCGATGATCACAAAATTTTGATTTACAGCACGGAAACCCTTACTCAGATCGGGGACATTAAGGCCGACGCGCCCTCGGGAATTTTCTTTTCCAGCCGCGCCCACCGTATTGGCTTCTAAATGACATCCGAACTCACCTTCCGTCTGCTCAACGATTTCCAGCGTGACTTTCCCCTGGTGGCGCGGCCTTTTGCCGCGCTGGCCACGACGCTGGGCTGTGCAGAAGACATGGTGATCGAGCAGCTGCAGCACATGCACGCCGACGGGCGCATCTCGCGCATTGGCGCCGTGCTGCGCCCGGGGTGTTTCGGTGCCTCGACCCTGGTGGCGATGGCCGTGCCGGCAGCGCGTCTGGCGGAGGTGGCCGGGCTGGTGAATGCGTTTCCCGGTGTCAACCACAACTACCAGCGTGAACACGCGTACAACCTGTGGTTCGTACTGACTGCGGGCGACAGCGGGGCGCTGACACAGACGTTGCGCCAGATCGAAATGCAAAGTGGCCTGGCGACCTTGTCGCTGCCGATGGAAAAGGCGTACCACATCGACCTGGGTTTTCCCCTGTGTGGTGGCGCCAGGCCCCGGCAGCGCAGCGTAGCGGCCGCGGTGCAATCCCTGTCGGCGCAGCAGAAAACCATCCTGGCCCGGCTGCAGGAAGGCCTGCCCCTGGTCAGTGCGCCGTATCACCACATGGCGGCAGACTGCGCGCTGCCGGAAACGAAATTCGTGCAGCAACTGACGGACTGGCTGGCAGTCGGCGCGATCAGCCGGTTGGGCGTGGTGGTCCGCCACCGCGAACTGGGGTTTGCCGCCAATGCCATGCTGGTGCATGACATTCCCGACCACGCGGTGGATGCCGTGGCAGCGCAACTGGCGCAGGAAGATGCGGTGACCTTGTGCTACCGCCGCCCGCGCCACCTGCCGCAGTGGCCGTACAACCTCTTCTGCATGATCCACGGCCAGTGCCGGAGCGCGGTGGAGGCGGCCATCACCGCCTTGCGTGCGCGTCACGCCCTGCATGACACGGCGCATGCCGTGCTTTTTTCCCGCCAGTGTTTCAAGCAGACGGGGGCGCGCTATGTCTGACGCCATGGCCCTCGATCCGCTGGAGCGCAGCATCATCGACCACTTGCAGGGCGGTTTTCCCGTGTGTTCCCACCCCTATGCGGTGGCGGCTGCCCGTCTGGGCATGCAGGAAAGCGAGTTGATTGCGCGCATCAAAAATCTGTTGCAGCGCGGCGTGTTGACGCGTTTCGGGCCGCTGTTCCAGGTCGAGCGGGTAGGCGGTGCCTTCGTGCTGGCGGCGCTGGAAGTTCCGGAAGCCGATTGGGAGCGGGTGCTGGCGGTGGTCAATGCGCTGCCGCAGGTGGCACACAATTACCGGCGTGAGCATCGTTTCAACATGTGGTTCGTGTTGGCGACCGAAACTCCGGCAGGGATTGCCGAGGCAATTGCCTGCATCGAAGCCGGTACCGGTCTGAGGGTGCATGCTTTCCCCAAGGAAAAGGAATATTTCGTGGAAATGAAGCTGGCCAGCCGCGGGGGGCGCCATGGATGATTTCGCGCGTCGCCTGATCCTGGCGACCCAGCAGGGCCTGCCGCTGACCCCGGAACCTTATGCCGAACTGGCGCGGACCCTGGGTTGCGACGAGGCGACAGTCCTCGCCGGCATTGAGGATCTGCTTGCGCGCGGCGTGATCCGGCGCATCGGCGTGGTGCCCAATCACTACGCCATCGGCTATAGCGCCAATGGCATGAGCGTGTGGGATGTCGACGATGCCGTGGTCGATGCCCTGGGCGAGCGCATCGGCCAGCTGCCTTTCGTCACCCACTGCTACCGCCGGCCGCGCCATCTGCCCGGCTGGCCGTACAACCTGTTTGCCATGCTGCATGGCGGCAACCGGGGCGAAGTCATGGCGCACGTCGAAGAAGTGCGCGCGCTTCTGGGTGCGGCCTGTCGCAGCAGTGATGTGCTGTTTTCCACCC
>JAGPIR010000182.1 GCA_018054915.1 Allobrachymonas sp. | reverse complement strand
GTACATGCCGCCCAACTGGCCGATCATGACGTGGCTTTCATCCAGAAACATGAGTGTGTCGCGCGGCAGGTAATCGGTCAGGGTGGCCGGTGGCTCGCCGGGCTGTGAGCTTGCGAGGTGACGCGAGTAGTTTTCAATGCCCTTGCAGTGGCCCACCTCGGCCAGCATCTCCAGATCGAAACGCGTGCGCTGTTCCAGCCGCTGCGCTTCCACCTGCTTGCCCTCGTCGTAAAAGAACTTGAGCCGATCGGCCAGTTCCAGCTTGATGCTTTCTACCGCAGACAGCACCTGTTCGCGCGGCGTGACGTAATGGCTGCTGGGATAGACCGTGAAGCGCGGCAGCTGCTGGCGGATCTTGCCTGTGAGCGGATCGAACAGTTGCAGGGACTCAATCTCGTCGTCGAACAGGCTGATGCGCAGCGCCAGCTCGCTATGTTCGGCCGGAAACACATCGATGGTGTCGCCCCGTACCCGGAACTTGCCGCGGGTGAAATCCGTTTCGTTGCGCGGATATTGCATCCGCACCAGTTGGGCGATGATGTCGCGCTGGCTCAGGCGGTCGCCCGCGCGCAGCGTCATGATCATCTTGTGGTAACTCTCGGGGTTGCCAATACCATAGATGGCCGAGACGGTGGCCACGATCACCACGTCGCGTCGCTCCAGCAGGCTTTTGGTGCAAGATAGTCGCATCTGCTCGATGTGTTCGTTGATGGCGCTGTCTTTCTCGATGAACAGATCGCGCTGGGGCACATAGGCTTCGGGTTGGTAATAGTCGTAATAGCTGACGAAATATTCCACTGCGTTTTTCGGGAAAAATTCGCGAAATTCGCTGTAAAGCTGTGCGGCCAGGGTCTTGTTGGGCGCAAACACAATGGCCGGCCGGCCCAGGCGCGCAATCACGTTGGCCATGGTGAATGTTTTGCCCGATCCGGTCACGCCCAGCAGGGTCTGGAACACCTCGCCATCCTGCACGCCCTCCACCAGCTTGGCGATGGCCGCCGGCTGGTCGCCTGCCGGCGGGTATGGCTGAAACAGCTGAAACGGCGAATCGGCAAAGTTGACAAACTCTCCAGGCGTCGTGCAAGGGGCAGTCTGCGGGTTTTGCGCTATTTGGGCGGGTTCTGGCATGGGCAGGAAAGGAAGAAGCGGTCGGTGATCGCACTGCAACGGTGCGTGCAAACCTGCTGCAGAATAAACATTGCTGGACAGTTTAGCGGGGACGCTGGAGGGTTGCCGGCTGTCGCAAGCGCGCCGCAGCCGGTCAGGCCGCGAAAAAAGGAATCTGTCTGTTTAGCAACTCTTGCCGCAAGGCGTTGAAAGCGTCGCTGGCCATCTGTTTCGGCCCTTTTACGCCGAGTTCGATGTGCGTGCCGTGCACGGGATGGTCCACACTGGGCAGGCTGAAAATTCTGATGGCAGGCCAGCGGGTTTCCAGACTTTCCATTAGCGGTGTAAGGGTGGCCTCCGAGGCGTTTTTCACGATCAGCGCCTGTTCGCTCCAGTCGCGCATGTTTTGCCAGCGCGCATAGAAATGGTCCAGCACCCAGGCGATCATGGGGTGCGCCATGACCGGAAAGCCGGGAAAGAAATGAACGTGCCCCACTGAAAATCCGGCAATCCGGTTGTACGGGTTGGGGATGATGTGCGCATGGGCCGGCAGCATGGCCATTTGCAGGCGTTGCACGTTGTCGGGGTGCAGGGGATCGAAGGCTTGCCCTTTCTGCTGCGCCTGTTCCTGCATGCGCTGTTCGATCAGGTTGCGTGCCACCGGGTGCATGACCAGTTCCACGCCGGCTGCGGCCGCTGCGGCCTGGCGGGTATGGTCGTCGGGGGTGGCGCCGATGCCGCCGCAACACATGACCACATCGCCGCTGGCCAGCACCTGTTGCAGCAGACGCACCAGGCACGGCCGGTCGTCGCCCAACATGTGCACATAGGACAGTGCCAGCCCGCGTTGGGTAAGCAATTCGATCATTTTGGGAATGTGCCGGTCGCTGCGACGGCCCGACAGCAGTTCATCGCCCACCACGATCAGCCCGAAGGCGGGCAGAGCTGCGTGTACAAAAGGGGTTGCAATGCCTTGCGGTGCGTCAGGATGAGGAACGTGTGAATGCGGCATGCGTTGTGCGTGTGATTGGCTTAACAGAAGGGGATGGCAAGTCTGGTTGCTGGCAATGTCCGCTGTGGGAGTGCGGTTCATAAAATGGTTGTCGCTATTCTGGCGCAGCAGTTCTAGCGCGTGGTGTTTTGCCGTGCTAGCGTGTCCGGCCAATACGCTGCCGCGCAGCGCCCCGGCTGTTAACCGGCCCTAGGAAGCGAATGCCAGGACCACCGCGATCAGCGCTCCCGGCGAAAGTGTCATCACGGGCGGGCAACCGGCAACAAACTACTGTCCGCCACAAGGCTTCACGCGCGCTGTTCATTGCGGTCAGTGTATCGGAGTCCTGTGTGGCCGAACAGCCCCATACCGTTGAAAACCCCAGCTGTTCAGATCCAGGAACTATCGGTTAGGATGGCCAAAACAAATCTGAAAACCGTGATGCATTCCGTTGTTGTGCCTCCATCCCAGGAACCCGTTCTCCAAACCGTTGGCTGCCAGCATGCGCAAACGCCCTACCATCTGGCGTATTGGCAATGGGGGTCGCCGGATGCTGGACATGTGCTTGTCTGTGTGCATGGCCTGTCGCGCCAAGGACGCGATTTTGACGTGCTGGCCCAAACCCTGTTGCGTGACGCGGCCGAGAGGCAATTGCCGCCTTTGCGCATCATTTGTCCCGACGTGCCGGGCCGGGGCCGCAGCGACTGGTTCACCCAGGCCCGCTGGTACCAGACCCCGGTCTATGTCGAGGCCATGCTTCAACTGCTGGAGCACCTGGAGCAGCAGGCGCCAGTTACCCGCCTGGATTGGCTGGGCACCAGCATGGGTGGTTTGATTGGCCTGGGTTTGGCGGCCATGCAGAAGACGCCGGCATGGCCGCTGGCAGTGCCCCTGTCACGTCTCGTGCTCAATGACGTAGGGCCAGCCATCGCTCCTGCCGCCATTTCGCGCATTGCGGCGTATATCGGCCAGCCGGCGCACTTCGCTTCTGAAGAAGAGGCGGCTGACGTCTTGCGGCAGACCATGAGCGGTTTTGGACCACATACGCCGGAGCAATGGCTGGCGCTGTGCCGCCCGCAGTTGCGGCCCCATCCGCGGGGAGGGTGGCAGTGGCATTACGACCCTGCCATTGGCGAAGCGTTCCGTCAAGACACGCCCGGCCAGTGGGAACAGGCGCAAGCGGCCCTCTGGCAGATTTACGATAGTCTCGACATTCCGGTCCTGCTGCTGCGTGGCGCAGATTCCGATTTGCTGACGCGTGAAACCGCCAACGCCATGCAGCAACGCGGGCCGCGCGCCCGCTGCGTGGAGTTTGCTGGTATTGGCCACGCTCCTACGCTGATTGTTCCGGAGCAGGCGCGTGTGGTCAGCAAATTCCTGTTGAATACCGCTGTCTCATAATGCAGCCC
>JAGPIR010000181.1 GCA_018054915.1 Allobrachymonas sp. | reverse complement strand
TAATCGCGCTGGCGGTAGTCGCGGTTGAGGGGCTGCGCCTCTTCCGTTCCGACGATGCGCACGGTGATTTCCGCTACTTGTACGTCATCAAGCAGGGCGTGGCGCAGCCAGCGGCGTACGCGGTGACGCGGCAACGCGGTACGGTGCCGCGCCGCGTCGGCAAACCGGCCAAACTGCAGGGAAAGGATCAATGCCGGAAGGGGACGCATGAGTAATGCCTCGGGAACAGACGGTGAAACGCTAGCCATGGCGTATTCTGCCCGAATGCAACCCGCATCAATGGGCTTCTGTCTGAAGTTGCGTTCGAGGCGCTTGCGGCAAGCCTTCGGACCTGAAGGCGCTTCAGGCCGCGCCGCGAGACGCAATTTCTGGCATTGTCGACAATCGTGCGGATGCAGGATCGCTCGACGGGAGATCCCATGGCAATGGGATGGTGCCGGAGGCCGGAATCGAACCGGCACGGTGTTTCCACCGGCAGATTTTGAGTCTGCTGCGTCTACCAATTTCGCCACTCCGGCAGGAGCAGTAGAATGCAAGACTGCAATTATGGCACAAGCCGGCCCCTGCTTCTGAGTTGGCACGCCTCTTTCCAGGCGGTCATTGGAGCGTGGGGTGTGAACGGTTACAGACAATGCGTTTGCTGAAATTCTTGCGGTTCGCGCCGCGCAGCGATGCAGGCAGACCGGGAAGCCGGTTATGCGGCCATTATCCTGGGCGTTATCGATTCTTCCATGCAACCTTACCCCACGATTGAACAATTCATTGGCAAAACCCCGCTGGTTGCGCTGCAACGCCTGGGCGGTGATCTGGCTTCCCGGGGCAATGTGCTTCTGGGTAAACTGGAAGGCAATAATCCGGCGGGCTCTGTGAAAGACCGTCCAGCTCTGTCGATGATCGCCCGCGCCGAAATGCGCGGTGATATCCGTCCCGGCGACACCCTGATCGAAGCCACCAGTGGCAACACCGGTATTGCCCTGGCGATGGTGGCGGCCATCAGGGGGTATCGCATGATCCTCATCATGCCTGAGGATTTGAGTGTGGAGCGTGCCCAGACCATGCGCGCCTATGGCGCAGAGTTGGTGCTGACTCCGCGCAGCGGTGGCATGGAATACGCACGCGACCTGGCCTTGCAGATGCAGGCCGATGGCAAGGGCCGGGTGCTTGATCAGTTTGCTAACCCGGATAACAGCCTGGTGCATTACGAAACCACCGGTCCCGAGATCTGGCGTGAAACAGGCGGGCGCATCACGCATTTTGTCAGTGCCATGGGCACCACCGGCACCATCAGCGGTGTGGCGCGCTATCTGAAGGAGCAAAATCCGCAGGTGCGCATCATCGGCGTGCAGCCGGACGACGGTTCGCGCATCCCCGGTATCCGTAAATGGCCGGATGCCTACCGGCCCGCGATTTATGAACCGTCGCTGGTGGATGAGATTGTTGAGGTGACGCAGGCTGATGCAGAGGCCATGTGCCGACGCCTTGCGTGCGAAGAAGGTATTTTTGCCGGTATTTCTGCCGCTGGCGCCTGCTGTGTGGCGTTGCAACGGGCGCAGTGCGAGCAAAACGCCACCATTGTTTTTGTTGTCTGTGACCGGGGCGACCGTTATCTTTCGACGGGCGTTTTTCCGGTTTGACGACGGTGACCGACACGGATGCGTGCGCGGTTTGCACGGGTTTGTCAGGCAGTGTGGAAAGTATCAGACGGTTGTGGGGCAAAAAGCGCCCGTGCACATGCAGCGCAGGCAGGCAGGCCGATGAAATGCAGAACAGGTGTGTGGTGGCGTCATCCTGTGAGCCGTTCGGAGAGGGAATATCAGGAGGACAATGATGGAATTTGATGCCGAACTGGATGCAAGCGGCTTGCGGTGCCCCCTGCCCATTCTGCGGACGAAAAAGGCACTGGCGGCGCTCGAAAGTGGGCAGGTCCTGCGCGTGACAACGACAGACCCCGGCGCGCCGCACGATCTCGCAGTTTTTGCCCGGCAAACCGGTCATGCACTGCTGCTACAGCAGACCGAAGGCGATACCACCGTACACTGGCTGCGCCGCCGCTGATGCGGGCGGCTGTTTGTCACTGTCAGAGGCGAGTTACCTGCCCTGCTGCCGGAAACGCCCCCCTATAATTGACCTTTCTCACCGCGCGGGTGCGCCCGCCTGCTGGCCATGTCTACCACCAAATTTGTTTTCGTCACCGGCGGTGTCGTGTCTTCGCTCGGCAAAGGCATCGCAGCGGCCTCGCTGGCCGCCATCCTTGAGTCACGGGGCCTGAAGGTCACCCTGATCAAGCTCGATCCCTATATCAACGTCGATCCCGGAACGATGTCGCCCTTCCAACATGGCGAAGTGTTCGTGACCGATGACGGCGCCGAGACCGATCTCGACCTGGGGCACTATGAGCGTTTCATCGAAACGCGCATGAAGCAGTCCAACAATTTCACCACCGGCCGCATCTATCAGAGCGTGATCGAAAAAGAGCGCCGTGGCGAATATCTGGGCAAAACGGTGCAGGTGATCCCTCACATCACCAACGAAATCCAGGAATACATCAAGCGCGGCGCGGGCATCGGCACCCCCGACGCCGTGGAAGTGGCCATCGTCGAAGTGGGCGGCACGGTGGGGGACATCGAATCGCTGCCATTTCTGGAGGCTGTGCGCCAGCTCAGCCTCCGGCTCGGCCCCAACAACAGCGCCTTCGTGCATCTGACCTACCTGCCGTGGATTCCCACTGCGGGCGAACTCAAGACCAAGCCGACCCAGCACACCGTGCAGAAGCTGCGCGAAATCGGCATCCAGCCCGATGCTTTGCTGTGCCGCGCCGACCGCTTCATTCCCGATGAAGAGCGTGAGAAGATCAGCCTGTTCACCAATGTGCCGGAATGGGGCGTGATTAGCATGCCGGACGTGGACACCATCTACAAGGTGCCGCGCGTGCTGCACGAGCAGGGGCTGGATGGCCTGATCTGCGACAAGTTGCGTCTGAGCACGCCACCCGCCAGCCTCAGGCGCTGGGACGATCTGGTGCATGAGGTGGAGCACCCGCAACATACGGTGCGGGTGGCCATGGTGGGCAAATACACCGACCTGAGTGACAGCTACAAATCGCTCAACGAAGCGCTGCGCCATGCCGGCATGAAGAACCATGCCAAGGTGGAAATCACCTATCTCGATTCCGAGAGCATCACCGCCGCCAACGTGGCCGAGCAGCTCAAGCCCTTTGACGCCATTCTGGTTCCGGGCGGTTTTGGCAAGCGCGGTGTCGAAGGAAAAATCGCTGCCGCCCGCTATGCCCGCGAGCACGGGGTGCCCTATCTGGGCATCTGTCTGGGCATGCAGGTGGCCACCATCGAATACGCCCGCCATATGGCCGGGCTGAAAAGCGCCAACAGCACCGAATTCGATTCTGAAACGCCGCATCCGGTGATCGCATTGATCACGGAATGGAAGGATGCCGACGGCAGCATCCAGACCCGCCATGCCAGCTCTGACCTGGGTGGCACCATGCGGCTGGGCGCCC
>JAGPIR010000180.1 GCA_018054915.1 Allobrachymonas sp. | reverse complement strand
TGTCCCATCCGTCATCCCCCGACCTGTTTGCATTCGATTCCCACCCGCCCGCCAACGGAAGCAACGGTGACGACACGCCTCACCTGGCCGACTATGCCCGGCGCGCCTATCTCGAATATGCCCTGAGCGTGGTCAAAGGACGTGCCTTGCCCGACGTGGCCGACGGCCAGAAACCGGTGCAGCGCCGCATTTTGTACGCGATGGATCGCATGGGCCTGTCGTTCAGCGGCAGCAGCGGGGCCAATGGAGCCAAGCCGGTCAAAAGCGCCCGTGTGGTTGGCGACGTGCTGGGCCGTTTCCATCCTCATGGCGACCAGGCCGCCTACGACGCCCTGGTGCGCATGGCGCAGGATTTCAGCCAGCGCTACCCGCTGATCGACGGCCAGGGCAACTTCGGCAGCCGCGATGGTGACGGTGCCGCTGCCATGCGCTACACCGAGGCGCGCCTGGCCAGAATTACCCAGCTGCTGACCGACGAGCTCGACATGGGAACGGTCGATTTTGTGCCCAACTATGACGGCAGCACCGAAGAGCCGGCGCAACTGCCGGCACGCCTGCCGTTTACCCTGCTCAATGGCGCCAGCGGCATTGCCGTGGGCATGGCCACCGAAATCCCTAGCCACAACCTGCGCGAGGTGGCCGATGCCTGTGTGGCGCTGGTAAAGAACCCCCAACTCACCAATGAGGAATTGCTTACCCTGATTCCGGGACCGGATTTTCCCGGTGGCGGCCAGATCATCAGCAGCAGCACCGACATTGCAGACGCCTACCGCACCGGACGCGGCAGTCTCAAGGTACGCGCACGCTGGACTATCGAAGATTTGGCCCGCGGCCAGTGGCAACTGGTGGTGACGGAGCTTGCGCACAATGTGAGCACGCAGAAGGTACTGGAAGAAATCGAAGCGCTGACCAATCCCCAAGTCAAAACCGGCAAGAAGGCTCTCACACAAGACCAGCTGCAACTCAAGGCCGGCATGCTTGCGGTGCTCGACAGCGTGCGCGACGAATCGAGCAAAGATGCCTTGGTACGCATCGTGTTCGAGCCCAAGAGCCGCACTATAGGCAAGGACGAACTGGTCAACGCCTTGCTGGCCCATACCAGCCTTGAAACCTCTGTTTCCGTCAACATGACCGCCGTTGGTCTGGATGGCAAACCCGTGCAGAAATCACTGCGCCAGATGCTGGAGGAGTGGGTCGCCTTCCGCCAGCAAACCATCACCCGCCGCAGTCAGCACCGGCTGGGCAAAGTACTGGATCGCATCCACATCCTCGAAGGGCGGCAGATCGTGCTGCTCAACATCGATGAAGTGATCGCCATCATCCGTGAAAGTGACGAACCCAAGGCGGCGCTGATGGCGCGCTTCACCCTCAGCGACCGGCAGGCTGAAGACATCCTGGAAATCCGTCTGCGTCAATTGGCGCGTCTGGAGGCCATCAAGATAGAACAGGAGCTCAAGGAGCTGAGCCTGGAGCAGAAAAAACTTGAAGACATCCTGAACAGCCCCGCGAGCCTGCGGCGCCTGATGGTCAAAGAAATCGAGCAAGATGCCAAACAGTTTGCCGATGCGCGCCGCACGCTGATCCAGGAAGAGAAAAAAACCGTGACCGAAGTGCTCGTGGCCGATGACCCCGTCACCGTCATCATCAGCGAAAAAGGCTGGGTGCGCGCCCGCACCGGCCACGGGCATGATCCCGCCAGCTTCACCTTCAAGGCCGGCGACACCCTCTACCGCGCCTTTGAATGCCGCACCGTTGATACCCTGCTGGCCTTTGGCAGCAATGGCCGGGTGTACAGCGTACCGGTGGCTGGCCTTCCCGGCGCACGCGGTGACGGCCAGCCGGTACTCACCCTGATCGAGCTGGAAGCCGGCACGCAACTGTTGCACTACTTTGCCGGCCCGTCACAGGCACAACTGCTGCTCTCGGGCAGCGGCGGCTACGGCTTTATCGCACACGTGGGCGACATGATCTCGCGCCAGCGCGGCGGCAAGGCCTTCATCACCTGTAATGCGGGGGAAACCGTTTGCGCGCCATCGTCTATCGGCGGCACCAACGGCAGCGTTCCGGTGCCAGAGGCCACCCACATCGCCTGCGCCAGCACGGGTGGGCGCTTGCTCACATTCCCCATTGGTGAGCTGCGCACCATGCCCAACGGCGGCCGTGGCCTGATGCTAATGAGCCTGGAAGACAAGGACGTACTGATTGGCGCAGCTGCCTACACGCGCAGCATCCGCGTGCAAGGCACCGGCCGTGGCGGCAAGCCGCGCGAAGAAACACTGGAGATCCGCAGCCTCAACAATGCCGCAGCCGCTCGCGGGCGCAAAGGCAAGGCGGCAGACTGGGGATTCAAACCACAGCGTATCAGGCGGATCGAATGACCCGCGCAGAAAAGGAGTCCATCATGGTATTGACGCTTGCCGACCTGCTCTACACCCAGGGATTTGGCACTCGCCGCCTCTGCGCGGGCTTGGTGCAGCAGGGGTTGGTGCAAATCGACGGCCAAACCGTGACCGATCCGCACCACGAGACAGAAGCCGTGGAAGGCACGCCCTTCGTGGTGCAGGGTCAGCCCTGGGAATACCATGCAAAAGCCTATATCGTGCTGCACAAGCCAACCGGCACCGAATGTTCGCAAAAGCCCTCGGCCTGGCCCAGCATCTATACCCTGTTGCCGGCGCCGCTGCGACAGCGCCCGCAAAAAGGCGCCCTGCAAGGCGTGCAGGCGATCGGGCGGCTGGACCAGGACACCACCGGCCTGCTGACCCTGACCGATGACGGACCGCTCATCCACCGCATGGCTTCGCCCAAACACCATGTACCCAAGGTGTACCAAATAACGTGCAAGCACCCAGTGGACACGCGGCAGACGGCGCAACTGCTGGCCGGTGTGGTGCTGGATGACGATCCGCGCCCAGTCAAGGCCGCCGCCTGCGTGCAGACCGGATCCCATACGCTGGATTTGACGTTGACCGAAGGCAAGTACCACCAGGTCAAGCGCATGGTCGCGGCCGTGGGCAACCGGGTGGACGCCTTGCATCGCAGCCGTATCGGCGCCTTCGACCTGCCCGCTGGCCTGGCGCCCGGCCAGTGGCGCTGGCTACAACCCGGCGAAACCGCACAGTTGCAGCACAAAACATGACAGCCCTTTTTCCCTGCCGCCCGCAATGGCACAATCAAGCAGGGATGCAATCGACGGCCTCTGCGCAACAAAGGAAACAACACCCATGAACGACAGCCCCATTCTCTGGTGGTATGCATCGGGCAATCAAAAATACGGCCCTTACACCCAAACCCAGTTACACGAACTGGCCCGCAGCGGTGATATCCGGCAGGACGACCTGGTCTGGCATCAGGGGCTCGACAACTGGGTTCCGGCCCGTTCCATCGAAGGCCTTGTCGTCTCCCCGCCACCAGTGATGCCGCAACAGGAACCGGAAACCGTCGAGCCCGCCGAAGCCCAAACGCCTGCTGCGTCCGTGGATTTATTAGCCGTTTTTGTCGGCGACAACTATGCTTTTTATT
>JAGPIR010000179.1 GCA_018054915.1 Allobrachymonas sp. | reverse complement strand
ATGCTCGGTCACTGCGCCGGACTGCGCAACAGCCAGATGCTGGGCGATTATGTGCTGGCCCACGGGTATGTCCGCGACGACCATGTACTCGACGACGACCTGCCGCTGTGGGTGCCCGTTCCGGCGTTGGCCGAAATCCAGCAAGCGCTGCAAAAAGCCGTGGCCGATGTGACGCAGATGGAGGGCGCAGACCTCAAGGCCGTGCTGCGCACTGGCACGGTGGCCACCACCGACAACCGCAACTGGGAACTGCAGAACAACAACCTGCCGGCGCGCCGCTTCAGCCAGAGCCGCGCAATCGCCATCGACATGGAAAGCGCCACGGTTGCGGCCAACGGCTTGCGCTTTCGCGTGCCCTACGGCACCTTGCTGTGCGTGAGCGACAAGCCGATGCACGGCGAAATCAAGCTGCCCGGTATGGCTGATCATTTTTACCGCGAGCGTGTGGACCAGCACCTGCGCATCGGCATCCGGGCGCTGGAACTGCTGCGCGAAGGCGGTGTGGAGCAGTTGCACAGCCGCAAGCTGCGCAGTTTTCAGGAAGTGGCGTTTCAATAACGGCACTGCACGCAGATGCCCGCATTGCTGCGCCTGTTCCACGTCCAACGGCGTCGGCATGCGTTGGTCCGTAACGACAAAAATGGACGGTCTGCGCCCGTTTTCATGGTCTATCTGTAAAAGCCGGTAAAAAAATCCGGGTTCTGTGCAACATGCCGCTACAACTGGCCTCGCCCCTCGTGCTGCTCTGCAACAATAACGGCATTGCAGGAGAGGATGTATCGTGGCTGGAATGTTGACGCGAATGATGGCCGCATTGGCCGTTTTGCTGGGTTTGGGAATCATGACCGCATGGGCATGGGACCGTTCCGATAACGCTTTGCCCGCCAGGGCGGCCTATGACCGGACGGCCACCAAGGTCGCATCCGTGCAAACCGCCCTGCCGTAACACCCGCCCCACCAGCCAGACGCCTGAACGGGGCTTCGCGCACGGCCCCATGGCTCAGGCTGCGGGCGGTTGTTCGGCGGCAGGTTCTTCTTCGGTATTCACGGCCAGCACCAGCGGCCCTGCGGCAACGGTGTCTTCTTCATCCTCGCTGGCAGTGTCCGCCGGAATCGCGGCGTCATCAAGACGAGCCACAACCGTGGCGGTCACGTCAAGCGTCATCAGGTTGATGCTTCCCAGCCGGATGCGCACCTGGGCATTGCGCGGCAGGCTGTCGGCGCCGAGCACGCTGATGACCAAGGGCAAGGTGTTGGCGCGCACCAGCCCCTCCCGGATGACGCTGCCCTCCAGTTCAGCAATGGTGTTGCGTTGCAGATGCACCAATGTCCAGAACCGCTCCATGCCGGCCTGGTACGCGTTGTATCCGGCATGGGCCGCATCGAAGGCCGAGATGATGCCAAACAGGGCGGCATCCTTGGGCTTGAATGGCGCGGCCAGCGCAGCCGTGGCGCCATGGCGGATGGCGGCAATGACCTGCCACTGGTTGAGCAGATCCACATAGCGGCGCAACGGCGAGGTGCCCCAGGCATAACACGCCACTCCGAGCCCTGCATGCTGCAGCGGTTTGGTACCCATGCGCACCTTGACGCCAGGCGCCAATGCCGCCTGGCTGCGGTATATGCCGGGGACGCCGGAACTGGCCAGCATCTGCCCCCAATGGTGGTTGACCAGAATCATGGCCTCGGACACCATCAGATCCAGCGGCGCACCCCGCTGGCGCATGTTGATCTGCACGGTTTCGCTGCCATCGGGCGGGGCGTCCTTGAGGGCTTCGTCACGCAGCAGGCGGAAGTTGAAATCGGGCCGGGTAAATGTTTCGGGCTTGCCGCGCACCACTTCGCGCTGCGCCTTCAGATGCTGCGCCAGCTGCCACAAAAAGGCCAGCGCCGGCCGGTGGCGGTGCAGTTCGGGGATGGTCTCTTCGGGCGTGTCCACCGGTTGCGCCAGCCAATCAGGTGTGACGACGGATTCCAGCGCATCGAGGCGCAAATTGTCGGCGATGGGCACCCGCTCGATGCGGCTTTGCGTGCCGGTGAGGGCCAACGTCTCTGCGTCGAACGTGGCATAAAACGACAGCGCCGGGCGCGGCTGGCCCGCGCCCAACGTGTAGTGCTGCACCACCTCATCGGGCAGCATGGTGATTTTGTAGCCAGGCATGTAAACCGTGCTCAGGCGCTGGCGTGCCACGGCATCAATGGCGTCGCCCGGCTGCACCGCCAGTCCCGGCGCGGCAATGTGGATGCCCAGCGTGATCACGCCGCTGCCCAGGCCGCTCACTGACAAGGCATCGTCAATCTCGGTGGTGCTGGAGTCATCGATGGAGAATGCCTGCACATCGGCCAGCTGCAGGCCGGATTCGTCAATTTGTGACGGCTGCAATGCCGGAAATCCGGTGCCCTTGGGAAAAAATTCGAACAGAAACCGCTGCCAGTGAAATTCGAACGGCGAGCGCAATGCGCCAGCCTGTTGCAGCACATCCAGCGGAGGCAGGTGCGCCGTTTTGCTGGCCTGCACCACGGCCTTGTATTCGGGGGCGTTCTTGTCGGGCTTGAACAGGATCTTGTAAAGCTGATCCTGAATCGGCTGCGGCGTGCACCCTCCCACCAGTTCATCGGCCCAGGCGTCGATTTGCGCCTGGGTGCGGGCCTTTTTCTCGATGGCCATCAGCGCCTGCTGCACAATTTCAGCCGATGCCTTTTTGAACCGGCCTTTTACTCCGCCCGCGCGGCGGAAATAATGCGGAGCGTTAAACAGCGCCAGCAGCGTGGCAGCCTGCTGAATCAACGTAGCGGGGTCCTGGAAATAGTCCTTCGCCACATCCTGAAAACCGAATTCGTCGTCAGGCGCAAATTCCCACAACAGGTGCACGTCGATGTCGGCAGCCAGCGTGCCGGCCTCCGCCAGCAGCGCGGCAGGCGCGGGCTGGTCGAACGTGAGCACGATCTGTGCGTGCTTGACCTTGACACGACGGCCGGAATCAAGCTCGATTTGCGATGTGGTTTCGGCCTGCGACAGGATGCGGCCCCCCAGAAACCGGCCGCTTTCTTCAAACAATGCATACATAGGGCGCTATTTTCCCACGAGACGCGGGGCATGACCGCCGCTGGCAATCCCTGCAGGCACCGCTTGAGGCCGGAGGCAAGGCTGTGCAGGCAATGCGCAGCAACCGCCCGCCTAGGGTGGCCCGGCGTTGCCAGCCAATGCCGATTATTCGGCGGAATGGGTCAGCAAGGCAGGGTCCGCCGGTGCGACGGCCTGCGCGCCCAACATGGTCACGCTGCCCTGATAGAAGGCGCCTGGCTCCACTTCCAGGGTTTCCGTCTCGATGTTGCCAAGAATGCGCGCCGTTGGCTTGAGCTGGACCGCCTTGGCGCGGACATTGCCTTCCAGCCGCCCGAACACCAGCAAGTCCGTGCTGTGCACATCGCCCATCACCAGGCCGTGCTCGCCAATGATGGCCTGCCCAATCGCCTGCAGGTTGCCCTGGATGCGGCCATCGACCTTGACCGAGTTTTGGGTGAGCAGATTGCCC
>JAGPIR010000178.1 GCA_018054915.1 Allobrachymonas sp. | reverse complement strand
AGACATCCCCCAGTTCAGTCGGAACCAGCAACGGCAGCCGGTTCGTCAGTGCGCCATCCGCCTGACTGACCGGCTGGGATGGTGATGGTGGACGGGGTTCCGGCTGGGTGTGCACCGGCAACACCAGGTCGTTTGCGGACGAAACGTTTGCAAACGCATCGGCTGCGCAGACCGCGTCGGCAGGCAAACAGGTTTCGGCAACAGCCGGGCCTGCCGTCGCACCATGCGTCGGCGCAACCACCGCCTGCACAGGCGCCTCTTCCCAAGGAGGAGGGTTGTCATCAGACGCCCTATTTGCAACAGGGGCGCACTCGGCAGATATTGTGTGCTTTTCTGCCTTGCGTTCTTGCAAAGCCTTTTCCGGTTGCGCAGGATGGGTGCGGCTTGCCTGTGCCCCCGCCGTGATGTCATCGGCTGTTTTCAGCGTTTTTTTTTCTGCCGCAGGCTTGAACGCCAGCAAGCGCAGCAGCACCATGCTCAGACCGGCGTATTCATCGGGTGCCAGCCCCAGCTCGGCGCGGCCATGCACGCAAATGCTGTAAAGCAACTGGGTTTCGTCTGGGGGCAGATTGGCTGCCAGCCGCGCAATTTCCGCAGCGTCGGGATCGGCTTTATCCACCGCCATGCCGGGTACGGCCTGTTGCACAGCCATGCGTTGCAGGATGCGCGCCATATCTTCGAGTGCGCTGTCGGCCGAAAGCCCTTGTTCCTGCAACGCTTGCACGCCAGCCATGACCTGCGCGGCATCGCAACAAGCCAGCGCATCAACCAGGCCCAGCACATGGCTGCTGCCAACGCACCCGAGCATCTGCCGCACCGCCGCCTCCTGCACGCCCTGACTGCCGCCAAAGGCGATGGCCTGGTCGGCCAGCGACAAGGCGTCACGCATGGAGCCGCGCGCCGCGCGCGCCAGCAGGTGCAGCGCGCCCGGTTCGGCCACGATCTGTTCGGCGCCCAGCACCTGCTGCAGATGGGCGGCGATGGTTTCTGGCGCCATGGGCCGCAGGTTGAACTGCAGGCAGCGCGAGAGCACGGTCACCGGCACCTTCTGTGGATCGGTGGTGGCCAGCACGAACTTGAGGTATTCCGGCGGCTCCTCCAGCGTTTTCAGCATGGCATTGAAGGCCGTATTGGTCAGCATGTGCACTTCATCGATCATGAAGACCTTGAAGCGCCCCTGTACCGGCTTGTAGACCGCCTGTTCCAGCAAGGCCTGCACTTCGTCCACGCCGCGGTTGCTGGCGGCGTCCAGTTCGGTGTAGTCCACGAAGCGGCCGGCATCGATCGCCGTGCACGCCGGACACTGCCCGCAGGGCGTGGCCGTGACGCCCCCCTGCCCGTCAACGCCCGTGCAGTTGAGCGACTTGGCCAGAATGCGCGAAACCGTGGTCTTGCCCACGCCGCGTGTGCCGGTGAACAGGTAGGCATGATGCAGCCGCTGCTGCGTCAACGCATTAGCCAGCGCCTGCACCACGTGCTCCTGCCCCACCATTTCTCCAAAATGACGGGGACGGTATTTGCGGGCCAGCACCAGATACGACATGGTCAGCATTCTAGGGCGTGTTGACGCCATTTTCAGGATGCCAGACGTTGTCATGCATGATGCGACGATATGCTGGCCGATCGACAAGGCAAGAATCCTGCATCATCGGCAAAAACTGGCAGCCATCCCGATCGACAACATGGACAATGGCAGCATGAGCAAGGCCTTTACCAAAGAAACCGACCACGACGAAGAGGATGACGCCGGCGCATCGCCCGCATTGCCTGCTGGAGCCAAGAATTACATCACTCCCCAGGGCTACGCCCGGCTACGCGCCGAGTTGATGCAACTGATTGATGAAGAGCGGCCCAAGGTGGTCGACACCGTGCACTGGGCCGCCAGCAACGGCGACCGTTCAGAAAATGGCGATTATCTGTACGGGAAAAAGCGTTTGCGCGAAATCGACCGACGCATCCGCTTCCTCACGCGGCGGCTAGAGCTGGCCGAGGTGGCGGACCCCAGCGTCCACCACGGTAGCGACCAAGTGTTTTTTGGCGCCAGCGTAACGTACACCGATGAAGCGGGCAAGGAAAACACCATCACCATTCTCGGCATCGACGAGGTCGACAACCTGCAGAACCAGGTAAGCTGGGTGGCGCCCATCAGCCGCGCCCTGTTGCGCAGCCGGGTAGGCGATGTGGTGAGCCTGCGCACCCCTTCAGGCGTGCAGGAAATCGACGTGCTGGATGTGCAATACCCGGCGCCAACCCATCCCTGAGTCGCGTGCGCCGGGTGCAAAGCGGCGTACCCAGTAACGGTGAAAAGCCGCAACGAGCCTGAACGGACGTTCAGCCGCCCTTGCGCATCATGTCGAAGAATTCGAGGTTGTTCTTGGTGGCCTTCATGCTCTTCAAGACCAGTTCCATCGCCTCGATTTCGTCCATGTTGTACATGAACTGACGCAGGATGCGCGTCTTTTGCAGGACTTCGGGTTGCAGCAGCAGCTCCTCGCGCCGCGTACCGCTGCGGTTGAGTTGGATCGCGGGGAAGACGCGTTTTTCATACAGGCGGCGGTCCAGGTGGATTTCGCAGTTGCCGGTGCCCTTGAACTCTTCAAAAATCACTTCATCCATGCGGCTGCCAGTGTCGATCAGCGCAGTGGCGATGATGGTGAGCGAACCGCCTTCTTCGATATTGCGCGCCGCACCAAAGAAGCGTTTGGGGCGGTGCAAAGCGTTGGCATCGACACCGCCCGAGAGCACCTTTCCGCTGGAAGGCACGACGTTGTTGTAGGCGCGGGCCAGGCGGGTAATGGAATCGAGCAGGATCACCACGTCCTTTTTCAGTTCGACCAGCCGCTTGGCGCGCTCGATCACCATTTCAGCGACGTGCACGTGGCGCGTGGCTGGTTCATCGAAGGTGGAGGCGATGATCTCGCCCCTGACCGAGCGCTGCATTTCGGTGACCTCTTCCGGGCGCTCGTCCACCAGCAGCACCATCAGGTGCACATCGGGGTAGTTGGCCGTGATCGAATGCGCAATGTGCTGCATCATCACCGTCTTGCCGCTCTTGGGCGGCGCCACCAGCAAGGCGCGCTGGCCGCGGCCGATCGGAGCGATCAGATCAATCACGCGGCCGGTAATGTTCTCTTCGCTCTTGATGTCACGTTCCAGCCGCATCTGCTCCTTGGGAAAGAGCGGCGTAAGGTTTTCGAACATCACTTTGTGCTTGTTCGAATCGGGCGAGCCCCCATTGATTTTGTCGAGCTTGTTCAGCGCAAAGTAGCGTTCGCCGTCCTTGGGTGTGCGCACTTCACCTTCCACCATGTCGCCAGTGTGCAGGTTGAAGCGCCGCACCTGGCTGGGACTGATGTAGATGTCATCGGTACTGGCGGTGTAATTGCTGTCGGGGTTGCGCAGGAAGCCGAAACCGTCGGGCAGGATCTCCAGCACGCCGTCGGCAAACACCTGTTCGCCCATTTTGGCGCGCTTCTTGATGATGGCGCTCATCAACTCCTGCTTGCGCATGCGGCCGGTGTTTTCGATTTCGAGCTCTTCAGC
>JAGPIR010000017.1 GCA_018054915.1 Allobrachymonas sp. | reverse complement strand
GGCCTGCGATCGGCCCTTGCAGCGGAAATCACTGGCGGACTGCAGCAGGGGCAGGCGGTCATTGTCCAGCCCGACGACCGCATCGTTGACGGAACCCGGATACGTGTGGCCGAGGCCGGCTCCTGATACCCCGGCTGCCGTCCGGTTGCAAGCAGCGGCAAAACGCCGGGTTGCGCCGGCCGTCACTACAATGTTTGCGCCGTCTGCGGTTGTGCCATGCCTATGCTGCACGCGGCAACGTGTGCCATGCCATCAAGAAGCGGGATGGATTCTGGCGCACCTTCCTTTCTTTCTGCAAGCAAACCATGCGAATCTCCCTTCTTTTCAAAGCATTCGGGCTGGCCTTCCTGCTGGCCTGTTCCAGTGTTTGGGCTGCTGCTTCGCTGCCGGTTGTGGCCAGCTTCAGCATCCTGGCCGATGTGGCGCAGCATCTTGGCGGGGAGCGCATCCAGGTGCAGCCGTTGGTGGCCGCCGACACCGATGCGCACAGTTATCAACTGACACCGGGGGATATGCGCAAGATCCGTGCGGCCCGGTTGCTGCTGGTCAACGGCCTGGGGCTGGAAGGGGCACAACTGCAACGCGCCATGCGCGACAGCAAAATACCCGTGGCCGTGGCTACGAAGGGCATCGCCACGGTTGCGGCCAGACAAGAGGAGCACGGCGGCCATGGGCAGGACGCCGCCGACCCCCACGTATGGCAGGACCCGTTGCGCATGCAGGCATACGTGCGCAACGTGGCCGATGCATTGATCCAGGCCGACCCTGCTGGCCGTGCATTCTATGAACAGCGATTGGCGGCCTACCAGCGTGAATTGCAGCAATTACACGACTGGGCCCAGCAGCAGTTTGCCGCCATCCCGGTGGCCCAGCGCAAGGTATTGACCGCACACGATGCGTTTGCTTACCTGGGCGCGCGCTACCAGATCACATTCATTGCGCCTCAGGGAGCAAGCGCCGACAGTGCGGCATCGGCCAAAACGGTGGCGCGCATCATCCAGCAGGTGCGCGGGCAGGGTATTCGCGCCATCTTCCTGGAAAACGTGAAAGACGCGCGCCTGATGCAGCAGTTGGCCCGTGAAACAGGCATTGCTGTTGCAACACAGGCGCTCTATTCCGATGCCCTCAGCGGCCCGCAGGGCCCCGCAGGAAGCTATCTGCAACTGATGCGCCACAACATCGGCGCGATTGCTGCGGCTTTGCGCGCCGCTCGTTGATCAGGGGCCGGACCCGGACGTTAATCTGTTGCGCGGCCGGTTTCGTGTAGCGCCGCAATCGGCTCATTCGTGCGCGGCAACGCCAGAAAGGGGCCGGGTGTGCATGGGCTGCGGATCAAAGCCGTGGTTCACCGGGCCGTGGCCGTGGCCAATGCAGGCCTTGGCACCGGCCGTCAGCGCATTGCGCACATAGTCGCGTCCACGCTGCACGGCCCGCAGCATGTCGGCCCCCAGAGCCAGGTGCGCCGCAATGGCGGCGGAGAGTGTGCAGCCGGTGCCGTGGGTGTTGCGGGTGTCGATGCGTGCATCGGTGAAAACGTGCTTGCTGCCATCGGCCAGCAACAGCACGTCACTGAGGGTGTTCCCCGGCATGTGCCCGCCCTTGACCAGCACTGCTGATGCGCCTCGCTGTTGCAGTGCGCGGGCGGCTTCCAGCATGTCGTCAACCGATTCAATGTTTTGTTCCGCCAGCAGGCGGGCTTCGGGCAAGTTGGGAGTGATGAGCGTGCTCAGGGGCGCCAGCTCCTGCAACAACACGGCCGCGGCACTGTGCTCCATCAGGGTGCTGCCCGTGGTGGCAGTTATCACAGGATCAAGCACCACGAAGGGGATGGCGTGTGTATGCAGCGCCTGCGCCAGCGTGCGGATGCCGTGCGCATCGGGCACCATGCCGATCTTGGCGGCATCGCAGCCCACGTCAGACATGATGGAGTCGATCTGCGTGCGAAGCATTGCGGCAGGGGTAGGAACAATGGATTGCACGCCCACCGTGTTTTGTGCTGTCAAGGCCGTAATGGCGGTCATGCCGTAACAGCCCAGTGCGGAAAATGTCTTGAGGTCGGCCTGGATGCCTGCGCCGCCGCAGCTATCCGATCCGGCAATGGTCAGCAGACGCGGGTAGGTGAAACGGTCGACAGATTGCATCGCAACTCCAAGTGAAAATTTTCGCAGACACGGCCAGCCTAGCCAGTATGCAAACGAAGGGTTCTGGAAGCGATTATGCAGACCTGCGTGTTGCGCACACTCTTTTCGCGGACTGATTCCGCTTGAAAAGAAAAGACATGTTTATGCCAAAGCGTTGTGCCTGCTGCATACCGGGCAGCCCTGCATGCGCAAAGGCAGTTCCAGGTGGCATTCTTCGAGCAAGGCCGCATTGGAGAAGATGGCCTGGGGCGTGTCATCGGCCACCAGCCGGCCCTGGTTGAGCACAATGATGCGGTTGCAGACGTCCATGACCATGTCCAGGTCGTGCGAAACGATGATGCGTGCATGCTTGAACGATCGCAGCAGCGCAATGCAATTGCGTCGCGCGCGCGCGTCCAGGTGATTGGTGGGCTCATCCATCACCAGGATGTCGGGCTGCATGGCCAGAACGGTGGCGATCGACGCCATGCGTTTTTCGCCGCCAGAGAGGCGGTAGGGTGGCCGCTCAAGCAGGTGCAGGGCGCCGACGGTTTCGAGGGCTTCATGCACGCGGCGCTCCACGTCTTCGGGTGGAAGACCCATGTTGGCGGGCCCGAAAGCCACATCTTCCCCGACGGTGGGCATGAAAAGCTGGTCGTCGGCATCCTGAAACACCATGCCCACGGTGCGCCGCACATCGCGCAGCGTGGAGGGCAGAACGGGCACGTCGCCCACACGCACGCTGCCCGACGTCGGAACCAGCGTGCCGTTGAGATGATGCATCAGGGTGGACTTGCCGGCCCCATTGGCGCCGATCACCGCCACGGCTTCGCCGTGTTCGATGCGGAAACTCACGTCCTCTAGCGCCTGGTGTCCATCAGGATACCGGCAATACAAATTTTTGGCTTCAACAATGTGATGACTCATTTACGTTCCCAGCACCAGGCGTCCGATACGCGCAGGCAGATCCCCAAAACGCACCAACAATATCCAGGCAGAGCAGCCCAGCACGAACAGGGTGTCCGCCATTTTCCAGTGGAAACCATGGCGCACCCGTATATCCCCGGTAAAACCGCGGCACAGCATGGCCTGGTGGATGCGCTCTCCGCGCGCCATGACGCGCAACAACAGCTGCCCCAGCAATGAGCCGATCACCTTGAATGCCACCCCCTTGTCGCTGAGCGCGCGCAGGGCATAGGCTTGGCGCATGCGCTGGGCCTCTGCGCTGAGCAGAAAAATGTAGCGGTAAAGCAGGAGTAGCTGCACAACCAGGATCTTGGGCATACCCAGCCGGCCCAGGCCTGCACACAGGGTATTGAAGCCGGTGCTCGCCACCAACAGTACCATGCACGAGATGCTGAGGAGGAAACGGATGAGGATGGATCCGAATGAAAGCCATCCCCCGCTGATGCCGATGCTACCCAGATGCATGACAATCTGGCGGTCGAACACCGGGTTGAAGATGGCGACGAAAAAGACAAAAGGCAGCGCCATGCGCAACTGCCGCAAGAAAAAACCAGCGGGTGTGCCGCTGACCATGAACCATACAAATGGCAGGGCCAGTAGCGGCAACATGGCCGAAACAGTCTGGTGCGGAAAAGACACGGCTGCCACCACGGCCAGCAACGCCACAATCAATTTGGCCCGCGGATCGCGGCGGTGCAGGGACGAATCCAGCGCCGCCAGGCGGTCGTAATCTTCTATGCCGCCCAGAAGGGGTTTCTTGCCAGCCATGTCCTGCTTTCTGGTGTATCCGATTGTTTCGTACGCATCGCCGCAAACATGGCCCTGTGTTTTGGTGCTGCCTGCGCGTCAGCGCGTGTGGCTCTGTGACACGGAACGGCGGCGCAGCACCCATCCGATCAGGCCTGCCACCAGCATGGTGATACCCGCGCCCACAATGCCGGCCACCGTCGTGCCGGGCTTGACCACCGAAGTGGACTCTTCCTTGGCGGAGTGGCCTTCTGCTGCACCGGGCTCCTCGGTTTTCTTGAAATCGTAATCGGGCATGAGTGATGTCGATTTTTGCACTTCGCCCAGCGACTGGTGCAGGCCAGCGTCACTAGAGCCATGAATTTCTGCGGTGCCGCTCACCTTGCCCATGGCCCACTCCAGACCATCCGGATCTTTTGAGGCAATCCAAGATAATACGCCTCCAGCCAGTGCGGTGGCGATCAGCATTCCGAAAAAGATACCGCGGTAGCGGGCAAACCCTCCATGTTCCGGCACGTTGGCGTGTGTTGTTCCGTCAAGCAATTCGGGGCGCGCTTTGCCAATGAAACTGGTCACTGCCAGGGTGATCAGTCCTTCAACCACGCCAATGGCCAGGTGAATTGGGATCATGAGCGCCACAAAGTGGCCAAAAGGCAGTTCGGAAATGCCAGAAACAGTGGTTTCCAGCACCACGCCAAAAGCACCCAAGGCACCATTGATCACTGCCGCCAACACCATGGCCAGCCAGCGACGTGAACCGCTGCTGTTCTGGCCGGCTAGCGGCTTGAAAATCAGGGGATAGACCAGGTAGCAGGAAACGGCCGCCATGTTCAGGATATTGCATCCCAAGGCTAGCAGGCCGCCATCAGCGAAAAATAGCGCCTGCACGGTCAGCACGGAAGTCAGCGCAAGAAAGGCCGCATGCGGCCCCAGCAAGATGGATAGCAAGAGCCCTCCGCCCAAATGACCGCTAGACCCTGTACCGGGGATGGAGAAATTGATCATTTGCGCTGCAAAGACAAAAGCGCCAAGCACCGCCATCATGGGTACCGTTTTTTCCAGGGTTGCGGTTTTTTTCAGTTTTGCTGCAGCATAGGCGGCAACTGCCGCCGCTCCGGCCCAGCCGGCAATGCCCACTACGGGCGAAATTAGCGCATCGGCCATGTGCATGATGGATCTCCAGAATGATTGGTTAAGTTAACCGATGCGGATTTTATAAGAAAAAATAGAATATTGTTATTTTTTTAACAATCATTAATGCTGCTAAAGTACGATCCTAAAAGTTATTGGTACGGGAGAAAAAGGCATGGAGCGCTTCACTATCTCGCTGGAGGAAAGTCTGGCGCAACAATTTGACCAGCTGGTGCAGCAATGCGGCTACCAGAACCGGTCGGAAGCCGTGCGTGATTTGTTGCGCCAGAAGCTGACGGAAGTCAATTTGCAGAAGGACCAAGCCGAATTTTGTGTGGCCAGTCTTTCCTATGTGTTCAGCCACCACGGACGCGATCTGGCCGAACGCCTGATCCAGCTCCAGCATGAATACCATGATGTGGTGGTGGTCACCACCCACGTGCATCTGGACCATGACAATTGCCTGGAAACCGCGCTTTTGCGCGGAGCGACGGCCAGGGTGCGGCGTTTTGGTGAAGCCGTGATTACCGAACGCGGTGTGCGTCACGGTCAAATCAATATTGTGCCGGTCAGCATGGAAACCAGTCACGCGCACGGTGAAACCGCTCATATTCACGGCCAAGACATGGGGCACGTCCACGTCAAGCCCGAGACCTGAAAACCGGCCCTGACCTGTTCATTCTTTGATCGGTCACGTTACCCGTTCGCAAGAAGACACAGGCGCTGACGCATGACCGGAGGGGCTGGGCCGAGCAAGGTGTCTTTGCACGGATCATTCAGGATTTTCGAGAATTTGCAGCACTTGGCTGTGGCCTGGCGTCCTGCGCGAGCTGCCGTCTGGCGCGGGTCTGCCATGAGGGCTCAGGATTTACGTTTCCGGAACCTATTTACAATCTCTGGCCTTGCGCCGCCGATGCTGCGCATGCGGCTTGAAACGCGCGGCAACGGTCCCATCTAGAAACACCTAAGCGGACTTCGTTAGGTTCCACCTTTTTCACCCAGACTCCTGATTTCTGGAATACTTCATGAATCAAGAAAACATTTCGACTCCCGAATCCGGCGCTGCCGGCAATGACCAGGAGCAGGAATTCTCCGTCACGGTTGATCTGCAAGCAGAAATAGAGGCCTTGCAGGCGCAGTTGCAGGAGTTGCGCAACGACTATCTGCGTGCGCAGGCTGACGTGCAGAACATCCGCCGCCGCGCCGAAGAGGATGTGGCCAAGGTGCGCAAATTTGGCATCGAGGGGTTTGCCGAGAATCTCCTGCCCGTGATTGACAGTCTTGAAGCGGCGCTCACCGTCGAAAATGCCACGGCTGTTCAGTTGCGCGAAGGCAGTGAGGCCACGCTGCGTCAGTTGCTGTCGGCGCTGGAACGCAACAAGGTGGTGCCCATTGCTCCAGCACAGGGTGAGCGGTTCGATCCCAATGTGCACCAAGCCATCAGCGTGGCGCCGGCCCCTGAAGGGGCCGAGCTGGCGCCCAACAGCGTCGTGAACGTGCTGCAGAAAGGCTATCGGATCGCTGACCGCGTGCTGCGGCCAGCGCTGGTGACGGTCACGGCCGCACAATAAATCCAACGACGTGGTGCCGGTCAGGGGCGGAAAACCCTTGAAATCCGGCAGGAACGCCCAATTTCATTCTGCATACCATCCATTTCCGGAGCACAACATTATGGGAAAAATCATCGGCATCGACCTGGGCACCACCAATTCATGTGTGGCTGTGATGGAGGGCCATACCGCAAAAGTCATCGAAAACAGCGAAGGTGCACGCACCACGCCGTCCATCATCGCTTACCAGGAAGATGGTGAAGTGCTGGTGGGCGCTTCCGCCAAGCGCCAGGCCGTGACCAACCCCAAGAATACGCTCTACGCCATCAAGCGCCTGATTGGGCGCAAGTTTGATGAGAAGGAAGTGCAGAAGGACATCGACCTGATGCCCTTCACCATCAGCAAGGCCGACAATGGCGACGCCTGGGTGGAAGTGCGTGGCAAGAAGCTGGCGCCGCCCCAGATCAGCGCCGAGACCTTGCGCAAGATGAAAAAAACCGCCGAAGACTATCTCGGCGAGCCGGTTACCGAAGCGGTAATCACCGTTCCGGCCTACTTCAACGACAGCCAGCGCCAGGCCACCAAGGACGCCGGACGCATTGCGGGGCTGGAAGTCAAGCGCATCATCAACGAGCCTACAGCCGCTGCCTTGGCCTTTGGTCTGGACAAGCAGGAAAAGGGTGACCGCAAGATTGCCGTTTATGACCTGGGCGGTGGTACGTTTGACGTGTCGATCATCGAAATTGCCGACGTCGATGGCGAAAAGCAGTTTGAGGTGCTGTCCACCAATGGCGACACCTTCCTGGGTGGCGAAGACTTCGACCAGCGCATCATCGACTATGTGATCACCGAGTTTAAGAAGGAACAGGGTGTTGACCTGAAGGCCGATGTGCTGGCGCTGCAACGCCTGAAAGAAGCGGCGGAAAAGGCCAAGATCGAGCTGTCCAATACCACGCAGACCGACATCAACCTGCCCTACATCACGGCCGACGCCTCCGGGCCGAAGCACCTCAACATCAAGCTCACGCGCGCCAAGCTCGAAGCCCTGGTCGAGGATCTGATCGAGCGCAGCATTGAGCCGTGCAAGACCGCCATCAAGGATGCTGGCATCAGCGTCAGCGAAATTTCCGACGTGATTCTGGTGGGCGGTCAGACCCGCATGCCCAAGGTGCAGGACACGGTCAAGGAATTTTTCGGCAAGGAGCCGCGCAAGGACGTAAACCCCGACGAAGCCGTGGCCGTGGGCGCAGCCATCCAGGGCCAGGTGCTCTCTGGTGATCGCAAGGACGTGCTGCTGCTGGACGTTACCCCGCTTTCTTTGGGCATCGAGACCATGGGTAACGTCATGACCAAGATGATCCAGAAGAACACCACGATCCCGACGAAGTTCGCGCAGACCTTCTCCACGGCCGAGGACAACCAGCCCGCCGTGACGATCAAGGTGTTCCAGGGCGAGCGCGAAATCACTGCAGGCAACAAGCTGCTGGGCGAGTTCAACCTCGAAGGCATTGCGCCGTCTCCGCGTGGCGTGCCCCAGATCGAAGTCACCTTTGACATTGACGCCAACGGTATCCTGCACGTGAGCGCCAAGGACAAGGGTACGGGCAAGGAGAACAAGATCACCATCAAGGCCAACTCGGGCCTGAGCGAGGATGAAATCCAGAAGATGGTGAAGGATGCCGAACTCAACGCTGCCGAAGACCACAAGAAGGTTGAGCTGGTGCAGGCACGCAACCAGGCCGATGCTATGGCCCACAGCGTGAAGAAATCACTGGCCGAGCACGGCGACGCGCTCGATGCAGCCGAGAAAGAGAAGATCGAAGCGGCCATCAAGGACGTGGAAGAGGCCATCAAGGGCGACGACAAGGAAGCCATTGAAGCCAAGAACAACGCCTTGATGGAAGCCAGCCAGAAGCTGGGCGAAAAGATCTATGCCCAGCAGGCGGCAGCTTCCGGGGCCGCACCGGGCGCAGCGGGCGGCGGTGCAGGCGACACCCGCCCGAATGACCCGGATGTGGTCGACGCCGAAGTGAAGGAAGTCAAGAAAGACTGACACACATCTTCCATGCGCCCCGCGCCTGATTCCGCAACCTGCGGACACGGGCGCGGTTTTTCATTCAATAGCATGCCATCCACATTCCTTGACGCATCATCCGGACAGCCCGAAAGTGCCATCGTGGCCCCCGCCACCCGCATGGACGGGCTGTTTGTATGCAAGGCATTTGCTGATCTGACCGTGCATGAGCTGCAGGCTATCCACATGCTGCGCCAGCAGGTGTTTGTGGTCGAGCAGAACTGTGTCTACTGTGATGCTGACGAACTGGACGCCGTCAGTTGGCACTTGTTTGCCCTTGATGGGCAGGGGCGGGCGCTGGCCACCTGCCGCCTGATTCCGGCAGGCTGGCGGTATGTTGAGTCCGCCATTGGGCGGGTGGTGACCACGCCTGCGGTGCGCGGCACCGGAATGGGGCGAGCCGTTATGCTGCACGCGCTGCAAGAGTTGGCGCAGCGCAGCTGCGGGCCGGTGCGCATTTCGGCGCAGCAGCGCTTGCAACGCTTTTATGAAAGTTTGGGGTTCGCCGTGGCAAGCAAGCCCTATCTCGAAGACGACATTGCCCACATTGAAATGCTGAGAACCTGACCATGGCCAAACGCGACTATTACGAAGTGCTGGGGGTGCCGCGCAATGCCGGCGATGATGAAATCAAGAAAGCCTACCGCAAGCTGGCGATGAAGTATCACCCCGACCGCAACCAGGGGGATGCAGCCAAGGAGGCTGAGGCCAAATTCAAAGAGATCAAGGAGGCCTACGAAATATTGTCCGACGGCCAGAAGCGCTCCGCCTATGACCAGCACGGTCACGCCGGTGTTGATCCAAACATGGGCGGCGGCGGGTTTCCGGGCGGATTTGGCGGGTTCGAAAGCTTCGGCGACATCTTCGGCGACATCTTCGGTCAGGCGCGCGGCGGACGTGGCGGCCGCCAAGTGCAGCGCGGCAACGACCTGAGCTATGCCATGGACATCACGCTGGAAGAGGCTGCTGCTGGCAAGGAAGCACAGATCCGCATTCCAAGCTGGGACGATTGCGAAACCTGTCATGGCAGTGGTGCCAAGCCCGGCACTTCTGCCCAGACCTGCGATACCTGTCATGGCAGTGGCGTGGTGCAAATGCGGCAGGGATTTTTCAGTGTGCAGCAATCCTGTCCGCGCTGCCATGGTGCAGGCAAATACATCCCCGACCCCTGCACGGCCTGCCATGGCCGGGGCAAGATCAAAAAGCAGAAAACGCTGGAAATCAAGATCCCCGCCGGTATCGACGACGGCATGCGTATTCGCAGCAGCGGCAATGGGGAGCCCAGCCCCAATGGCGGGCCGCCTGGCGACTTGTACATCGAAATTCGCATCCGCAAACATGATGTTTTTCAGCGCGATGGCGACGATCTGCACTGCATGGTGCCAGTTTCCTTCACCAGGGCGGCGTTGGGCGGTGAAATCGAGGTTCCGACCCTGCTGCACGGCAAGGCTACCATCACCATTCCCGAAGGCACGCAAAGCGGCAAGCAGTTCCGGCTGCGTGGCAAGGGTGTCAAGGGGGTGCGCTCCCACAGCGCCGGGGATTTGTACTGCCACATGCAGGTGGAAACGCCGGTGAAGCTCACCGACCAGCAACGCAAGCTGCTCGAGCAGCTCGACGAGCTGCTTGAAAAAGGCGGTGGAAAGCACAGTCCCAGTGAAAAAACCTGGTTCGACAAAGCCAAGGACTTCTTCGCCTGACCTGCTGCGCAACGCCTATGTCACGAGCTAACGTCCGTTCACGCAACCAGGATGCGACCCTGCAGGAACTGCTGCGACCCGGCCAATCTCTTGAGTTGCTCAAGGAGCTGCACATCCTCACGCGTGACGGGGGGCTCAACCAGGACTCGCGCCGCAGGCTCAAGCAGGTGCTGCACCTTTTCGGGTTCATCGAGCCGT
Source organism: Allobrachymonas sp. (assembly GCA_018054915.1). Classification (GTDB taxonomy): domain Bacteria; phylum Pseudomonadota; class Gammaproteobacteria; order Burkholderiales; family Burkholderiaceae_C; genus Brachymonas. The sequence continues at coordinate 2,380 of JAGPIR010000017.1, read as the reverse complement.
TGCTGAAGGAACTTGAAGCCGGACGTCCCCAGGGCATCACGCTGGCCGACCATGGCGCGGGCAAGTCGTATCTGGGTTTCATCCTCTACGACCTGTTTTTCCGTGAGCGCGCCGCCGGCACGATTTACGGCATCGAAACCCGGCAGGAACTGGTTGACAGATCCGCCGCGCTGGCGCAGCAGCTGGGGTTCGCGCGCATGCGGTTTCTGGCGCTCAGCTCCGAGGAGTCTGTGAAAACAGCGTCGCTTCCGCAACAGATGGATGTCGTTACCGCCTTACACGCCTGCGACACCGCCACCGACGCCGCCATTGCCTTTGGTCTGCACAAACAAGCACAGCACATGGTACTGGTGCCGTGCTGTCAGGCGGAGGCAGCCACTTGCTTGCGCCAGAACAAGGCGCTGAACCTGTCGCGCACGCCACTGGCCGAACTCTGGCGCCATCCGCTGCATACCCGCGAAATCGGCAGCCACCTCACCAACGTGATGCGCTGCCTGTATCTCGAATCACAGGGTTACCGCGTCACGGTCACTGAACTGGTCGGGTGGGAACACAGTCTCAAGAACGAGCTGATTCTGGCCCGCTGGTGTGGCCAGAAAAAACACAGTGCCGCGGTGCGCATGCAGTCCTTGGCCGAAGCATTCGGCCTGCAGGACTGGCTGTTGCGCCGGTTTCCCCTTCTGGAACGGACGACCCACCAGATGGTGACGGATGCGGAGGATGAGCCGCCGCAGGACGGCTAGGCGGCGGATCTGAAACAACGCGCGCCAGGCGAGGCGCGCGCCGCATCCAGGCTGCCGTCTGCCTTAGATTTCCACCTTGCTTCCCATTTCCACTACCGCATTGCCAGGAAGGCTCATGTAGGCGGCGGCGCTGGTGGCGTTGTGGTGCATTTGCGCGAACAGCTTTTCACGCCAGGGCGCCATGCCGGGCTTGTCGGTCGAAACCACCGTATCGCGGGAGAGGAAATAGCTGGTGCGCATCGGATCGAGCTGGCAGCCATGGGCCTCCAGGGGGCGCATGGCCTTGGGCAAATCCACTTCATCCATGAAGCCGTAATTCACATCGATTTGCCAGCATTCGTTGCCCAAGGGGCGAACCGTCAGGCGTTCGGAGGTGTTGATCCATGGCACTTCGTGGTAGCGCACTGTCACAAACAGGTTCTGTTCGTGCAGCACCTTGTTGTGCTTGAGGTTGTGCAGAAAAGCGCTGGGTACCGTTTCGTCTTGCGGATTCATGAACACGGCGGTACCTTCCACGCGCTGAAGTGGTGCTTCAAACACCGACTGCAGGAACTCATCCAGCTTCAGGCTGGTGGAGGCTTGCTTGGCGGCCACCAGTTGGCGTCCCCGGTACCAGGTCATCATCAGGACAAACAGCACAGCGGCCACCAGAATGGTAAACCATCCACCTTCCAAGATTTTGGTCATGTTCGAGAACCAGAAGGCTAAATCCACCACCAGCAGCGAACCCGTCAGGACAAAGGGCGCCGCGACCGGCCACTTCCACACATGCCGCATCACGAAATAGAACATGATGCTGGTAATGACCATGTTGGTGGTGACAGCAATACCGTAGGCTCCGGCCAAATTCTCCGAAGTGCGGAACATCACCACCACAGCCGCAATAGCTATAAACAACGCCCAGTTCACGAACGGTAAATAGATCTGGCCTGATTCCCGTTCGTTGGTGTGCAGGATCTGCAGGCGCGGCAGATAGCCCAGCTGGATGATTTGCTTGGTGGCGCTGTAGGCGCCGGAAATGAGCGCCTGCGAAGCAATGACCGTAGCCGCTGTTGCTAGGGCGACCATGGGGTAGAGCGCCCATTTGGGCACCATCATGAAGAAGGGGTTGACGGCTGTTCCTGGTTGGCGCAGCAGCAACGCGCCTTGCCCCAGATAACTCAGCACCAGCGGTGGCATCACCACCAGAAACCAGGCCAGTTGAATGGGCCGCCGGCCAAAATGCCCCATGTCGGCATACAGAGCCTCGCCTCCGGTCACGCACAGAACAACGGCACCCAGGATGAAAAAGGTGGTCAGCGGCTGACCGGAAATGAATTGCAGCGCATGCAGCGGACTCAGCGCCAGCAGAATATCGGGCCGATGGATGATTTGCGCCACACCCAGCGCCCCGATGGCGGCAAACCACAACAGCATGACCGGGCCAAAAAACCGGCCGATGCCGGCTGTGCCTTTTTTCTGGAACAGGAACAGCACCAGCAAAATCACCAGTGTGAGGGGAATCAGGTAATGCTTGAAGGCTTCGGAGGCCACTTCCAGACCTTCCACCGCCGCCAGAACGGAAATGGCAGGCGTAATCACCCCGTCGCCATAAAACAGGCAGGCTCCCGTAATGCCCAGCAACAGCAGCATGTAGC
>JAGPIR010000016.1 GCA_018054915.1 Allobrachymonas sp. | reverse complement strand
TACGCCGCCGCCACTTGTTGTTGGTCGCTGTCGCCCTGGTCACTGCCGGCTCCTCCCTGATGAATGTGGGAGGGATTGTTCCGCGCGGACGGGGGCGGGAAAAGAACGCCACTCAGTGATCGGTTACCGTTGTCAGCACCAGCCAGCCACTGCTACCGCCCAAAGTCGATCCGGCCGTGTTCGAGCAGGTCAGCGCAGCCCTCTATGACGACCAGTGGCTAACCGTCGAATATCGCAATGCAGCGGGCAAGAAACTCGAAAGCCGTGTCATGCCGCTTGGCCTTGCGCAGCAGGGGCAGCGGATGTATCTCGTGTGCCGTTTCGATAGCTACGACAACGAACGCAGCCTTGCACTGCATCGGATAATCTCGGCCAAGGCATCATCGTTCACCTTTGAGCGGCCTGCTGAATTTGACCTGAAGAAATTCGATGATGATGGCCGCTTCGGGTACGGTAATGGTAAGAAAATCAAACTTGCCTTCCGGATTGAAAAGGATGCCGGCCTTCACCTGCTTGAATCTCCACTGTCCGAGGATCAGCAAGTGGTCGAAGAAGATGAAACGTATTGGATCACAGCAACCGTCGTGGATTCTTATATGCTGGATTGGTGGCTGCGGGGATTTGGTGATGCAGTCAGTGATATTTCAAAACGCTAAAGGAGCGAGTAATGGCAAATATGATCGAACTTTCCAAGAACTGGGTTTCCGACGGAAAGGAACTCAAGCCAAAGACCGGGGCCAGTTCATCCAACACATGGATATTCGACGGCAGGGAAATAAAACCGAAGACCGGTGCCAGTTCATCAAATACGTGGCTTTGGGATGGCAAGGAGCTCAAACCGAAGACAAGCGCCAGTTCATCGAATACCTGGGTTGTTGAAGGAGGCAAGGTGAAGCCCAAAACGAGCGCGAACTCATCCAACACATATGAAACCAAAGGCCAGCCAATTCTGGTTATAGCCGCTCAACTTGTTTTGAAGCTTTGGTAGCCTGCTTCACGATCAAATTCCCAGAGGACGCATCAAGTGATGCGTTCATCTGGTGCGACAGCCTAAACTCACATGGAATCACAAAATGCAATCTCGAATACTCAGATTGACAGATGTACCGCTACAACGTATTGACGAAGAAAGCCTGGGCCTTCGAGACTATGTCAATGCATTAGGTGAGTTACGCTGAATCCTCTAAACCTACGAGAAGTCGGCACTGGTGGGGCGGTGCTTTGTACCGGTGCTTTGTCTTGCGGTCAGCCTCTAGGTTGGCCGAAAACTTAAACAGCATCGGGAGATTGGCAATGAATGCAACGTTGGAAAATCTGAAAGTACTGACCGCAGACTTTTTTTTCTTGCACTGGAATGAAACAAAGATTGGCAAATCATCACCTGAATGGTCTGATCGCTGGACATTCATTGGAAGTGGGCCGAATTACAACAAACAGGGTGTTTATGCCTTTGTTAGCAATGAGGGCATGGTTACTTATATTGGCGTCGCTTCATCCCGAGGTGGGGGGCCTTATAGGGGACATGGACTTGGCGCACGCATAGGTAATGCCTATGTACGAGTTGTAAGTGAAGGGGTATATCGACCCAATGATTCGCGGTTGGAGGATGCCGGAGGTTTGGTAACAATTGGATTTGAGCCAGAGCAGGCATATCTATCCAACGCCTTGGAACTCTTCTTAATAGGCCGATTGGATACGGAACACAATAGCAACAGACCCGGCTCATAGCCATGAAAGTCTTTCTTGATGACGAGCGACCTGCACCTGTCGGATGGGTGCGGGTGTGTTGGCATGATGAGGTTATCGGATTACTGAAGGCGGGAACGGTCACGGAATTATCGCTTGATCACGACCTTGGTGACGATACGCGCGGGACTGGATACTCGGTGCTCGAATGGATTGAGGAACAGGTTGTTGTTCATGGCAGGCGCCCGCCGATCATTCATCTGCATACGGCGAATCCATCTGCAAGGTCGAAGATGGAAGCAGCGGTTGCATCGATATATCGCCACACAGGGTAAACCCTCCAGTTTTTCACTGGCGTGAGAGGTGGAACGGTTGTGTGGCCATTCCCTGCACGACGAAGCAATGTTTTGCACGAGAATGCTCGACCGTTTCCAAACTACCCCCAAAAACTTGAACAGTTTCGCAACGATTCGAGATACTCCGGGCAACTGCCACAGCATCTATCAACATCCACATGCAATGCCCAGCGTACAATGTCGCAGTTTGCCCGCGGACGTCTCAGGCAAGGCAGTTTGTGTGCCCGCTGCGCCGCACGATCTGACTTGTGAAAGGACTTTATGCAAAACCGCCGCTTTTTCTCCCGTTTGTTTGGCGTGGCCGTAACTACTTTTCTGCTGGCAGGGCTAGCTAGTTGCAGCAAACAACAGCCGCCAGCACCTGCAGCATCGGCCCCGGCATCAGCCACTGCCAACGCCAAGGAATATGTAGTCGGCACCGACGCCGCTTATGCACCGTTTGAGTCACAAGCAGCCAACGGCGACATCGTGGGCTTCGACATTGATGTACTCAAGGCTGCGGCTGAAAAAGGCGGATTCAAGGTCAAGTTCGTCAACACGCCGTGGGAAGGTATTTTCAACTCGTTGGCACAGGGTGACCGCGACATCCTAATCTCTTCGGTAACAATTACCGATACTCGCAAGCAAACCATGGATTTCAGTGCCCCATATTTTGATTCTCGCCTGCAGATCGCCATTGGCAAGGATTCAAAAGTTACGCGCTTAGCAGACCTGAAAACACTCAAGGTCGGCGTGCAAACTGGCACCACTGGCGATGAAGCCGTGACCAAACTGCAAGGCAAAACCAGCGCCTTGATCAAGCGTTTTGAAAGCACGCCAATGGCACTGGATGAACTCAAAGCCCATGGAGTAGATGCGGTAGTGGGCGACAACGGCGTAGTTGAACACTATGTAGCCAACAACGGCGCCGAGCAACTCAAGATCGTGGAAGACTCCAGCTTTGCGCCGGAGCAGTTCGGTATTGTTGTGAAAAAAGGCAACACTGAATTGTTGGAAAAAATCAATCAGGGACTGGCTGCCATCAAAGCCGACGGCACCTACGACAAGATCTACGCCAAATACTTCAAGCCTGCTGCGAAGCAATAAGCGCCCAACCAGCTCGCCCCTAGCGGCGTTGCCTTTTTCCTGATACGCCGCCACCATGAATCTACGCTGGGATATTCTGGTCGACTATTTGCCGCTGTTCATGAGCGGTGTATGGATGACGCTCAAGCTGGTGCTTGTGTCGCTTTCCGCCGGTCTGGTGCTGGGACTTCTTCTGGGCCTGCTTCGCAGTACGGAAGAGGGTCCCAAGCCTAGACAGCCATGGCTACGCCCGATTCTTTCAGGACTGCGCCTTCTGGCCAAGGTGTACGTCACTTTCTTCCGCGGAACACCGCTGTTTGTGCAGATTCTGCTGGTGCACTTCGCATTGATGCCCCTATTGATCAATACCGACGGCGGTTTGCTCATATCGGGCGATATGGCGCGTACGTTCCGGCAGGAACACGGTGCGCTGGCCTCAGGCGTGCTGGCGCTATTGCTTAATTCGGGAGCCTACATTTCCGAGATCATCCGCGCCGGAGTGCAGAGCATTCATCAGGGACAGATTCAGGCTAGTTGGAGCCTGGGTCTGACTCACGCCCAAACCATGCGTTTCATTGTATTGCCACAAGCATTTCGCCGCATGATGCCAGCACTGATCAACGAAGGCGTTACCCTGATCAAGGATTCATCACTCGTATCGGCAATCGGCTTAGCCGAAATCGCCTTTGCCGCCCGCACCGTTGCCGGGGCGCATGCCCGATACTGGGAGCCTTATCTGGCTATTTCTGCCATTTATCTGGTACTGACCTTCTCGCTGGCTTGGCTGGGTGGAAAACTCGAAGCCCCCAGCAACCAGCGCGGACGTTGATATCCTGCGCGACTTGTCATTGCCGTCCTGTTGTTCCTGACTGGCCTGTGGTGTGTTCACCGTAAGTGAATTCTGCTACCGGTATGAGACTAAGCGCAAGACCGAGAAGGGACAGATTGCAAGCGGGTCTAATGTGCCTCGCAAACAGCAATCGCAATTGAGGCTTTGGCCTATACCACTTGTAACCGCAACCCCTTTGACCTATTGGCCCGCCTAGCTGCCCACCGTTGCTCGGCGCATGCTTACTGGCCAATGCTGTTCCCGAGACATTACCCCACAATCTGCTGGAAACAGCACCCCAGGCATCTCTCGCCACCTATTTGCAGCCTGGACTCTTCAACAGGGTGCTCAGGATGAAGTCCGGCTATATCCTGAACCGTTTGCGGTAACCGCCAGGGCTGGTGCCGAGCCGCCTGCGGAAATGGCTGCGCAGTGTGGCGGCCTCCCCAAATCCGACCTGCACCGCAATTGCTTCCACGCCAGCTTCTGTTTCTTCAAGCAATGTTTTGGCTGCAGCTAAGCGCTGCATCAAAAGCCATTCACCAGGCGGCATGCCCATGCTGTTGACGAAATGGCGCTGGAAGCTGCGCGCGCTGCTGGCGGTGTGAGCGGCCATCTTGATGATGGTCCAGTCCCCGCCCAGGTTAGCGCGTATGGCGTCGAGCAGCGGGGCCAGTGATGCGCTGGCACGCCGGGAGACGGGCTCTTCGATGTACTGCGCCTGTCCGCCTTCGCGGTGTGGAGGCATGACCAGGCGCCTTGCCACCTGGTTTGCCATGCGCGGGCCCAGATCGCGGCGGATCAGGTGCAAGCACAGGTCGATGCCGGCCGCGCTTCCGGCCGATGTGAGGATGGAGCCGACATCGACGTACAGCACGTCAGCCTGCACCTGCACCCTCGGATAACGAACCGCCAGCGCGGGGGCATGGCGCCAGTGCGTGGTGGCGCGCCTACCGTCCAGAAGTCCTGCGGCTGCCAGCACGAACGCTCCCGTGCAGATGGACAGAATGCGTGCACCGCGTGCATGGGCCTGCCGCAGGGCTTCGCACAGCGGCCCGGGGACGGGGGCTTCAATGCCACGCCATCCAGGAACGATGATGGTGCGCGCCTGCTCCAGCAGCTCCAGGCCATCGGAGGGCTGGAGCTGTATGCCGCCCGCCCCGCGCAACACGCCGGGCTCTGCCGCGCAGGAGGCAAAGCGGTACCAGTGTTCGCCCATTTCGGGCCGTGGTAGACCGAAAACTTCAACCGCGCAGCCATATTCGAACAGGCTCAGCCCGTCGTACACGATGACAGCCACCAATCCTAGTTCCATGCGGGAGGGTTCCATATTGGCAGAATTATTACGCACATTGTCATTCATGCCACTTCTTTGTCTTGCAGGTGTTTCCTACCATTTCAACCACGATGTATTCGCCCCAATGGCCCGCATCGTTCCATTCGTTGAACCTCTTAACCTAAGGATCCACCATGCAAAAAGATCAGTTGTTCATGCTCAAACCCGGATTTTTCAAGGAGTCGGAAGGTCCATTCTATTGTGGCGACTCGGTAGCCGTAGAAGGACTGTTGAGTTTCTTTCCGCAGTTGCGCAACAAGATCGATGTGCATTACATTGATGCGCCGCGCCCGCGTGCGGCCATCATTACGCTCATTGGCGAGGACAATCAATCCGCTCCTGTGTTGGTGCTGGGCAGTGAACAGGTACCGGTGGATTGCAGTGTTGAGATCCGAACACACAAAGGAGCCCGTTTCATCGACAATCCTGATCAGATCCGGCGCTATCTGTCTTCACAGTACGGCGTGGCGCACGTGAGCTGACCACGCTTTCATCTGCGCCCATGGATTCTCCTGTCCACACAGAGTCTCCATGTTTATTGATGAGTTGAAGCTGAATGCGGCGCAGTATTTAAATATCAGTCTTTGTGACCATGGAACTATGGCTCAAAATCGTACTGCAGATGGTCGCCGAGATAGCCTGGTTCCCCCTTGGGGCGCCGACTGAGTTTGAACTGCACAATAGCGTTGCGTTAGGTATAAATACCATGGTCACCAGCGTCGTGCTTGTTTCATCGCAATGATATATTTCGCGCCGTGCTTCAAAAAATGTAACCGACACACCCTCTCATTATTGTCAACACCATGTCGCAACATACTATTCATACAGAAACTCTGCTCGCACACAGTGGCAGGGCACAAAAAATCACAGGAGGCACAGTCAATACTCCGGTTTATCGTGCATCCACGCTGCTGTTTCCCACTGTGGATGCGCTGCGCTCCGTGCATGGGACGATCCATACCTATGGCCGGCATGGCAATCCGACGACGCGTGCGCTGGAATCGGCTCTGTGTGAATTGGAAGGTGCGTACGGGGCCATGCTCACGCCCAGCGGATTGTCGGCGCTGACATGTGCCCTGTTGGCCACACTCAAGCCGGGCGATCACCTGTTGATGACCGATTCGGTTTACGACCCAACCCGGGCCTTTTGCGATGGTGCGCTCAAGCGCCTGGGCATTGAGACCACCTATTACGATCCGTTGATCGGCGCCGGCATTCGCTCCCTCATGCGACCCAATACCAAGGTCGTTTTCGTCGAATCGCCTGGCTCTCTCACCTTTGAAGTACAGGACATTCCGGCCATCAGCCAGGTTGCCCACGAGCATGGCGCACTGGTGATGCTCGACAACACCTGGGGCACACCGGTTCATTTCGCTTCGTTCAAACATGGGGTCGATGTGTCGGTGCACGCCGCCACCAAATACATCGTCGGACATTCGGATGTGCTGATGGGGGTCATTCTCACCACCGAAGCGCTATATCCCCAAATCCGCGGCTTTTACAAGCAAATAGGCCTGACCGTGAGTCCCGACGACGCCTATCTGGCGCTGCGTGGCCTTCGTACACTGGCCGTGCGGTTGGAACGCCATCAACGCAATGCCCAGCAGGTGGCGCGATGGCTGGCCAAACAGCCTGAAGTGGAGCAGGTGCTGTATCCGGCCCTGCCCGATGCGCCCGGCCACGCCATCTGGAAGCGCGATTTCACCGGTGCTTGCGGCCTGTTTGCGGTACAGCTTCGGCCCATGGCCGAGCAGGCCGTAACGGCCATGCTTGACGGCATGAATCTGTTTGGCATGGGCTTCAGTTGGGGCGGCTTCGAGAGCTTGATTCTGCTGACCAACCCCGGCAAGGATCGCACCGCCAAACCCTGGCAGGGACGTGGCCCGCTCTTGCGGCTGCATATCGGCCTGGAGAACCCCGAAGACCTGATCGCTGATCTTGAGGCAGGATTTGAGCGGATGCGACGCGAACTGGGCGCAGTCTGCGCCAAGTAGGGCGGCATCCCGCCCTGGATGCGGGAAGATGCCGGTTTTTCACTTTCCTTTTCTTTTTCGACAACCACTCACCAGGAGATAAAGCATGAAAAAGCATTCAACACTGAAGCACACCTCTGCGTTGGCACTGGCCGCTGTGCTGGGAGCGGCAAGCCTTCCGGCTGTGGCCGACCAGATGGCTGACATCAAGGCCAAAGGCGAGCTCGTATGCGGCGTACTTGGCACCGACGAGCCCATGAGCTTCATCAAGGATCCATCAAGCCGGGAAATCGTCGGTTACGACGTGGACCTTTGCAACGCGGTGGCCAAAAGCATGGGCGTCAAGCCGGTGCTGCGCCAGCTGGCCGTTGCGGCACGCATACCGGAACTGCAGCAAGGGCGCGTTGATCTGCTGACCGCTTCTCTCACACACAACAAGGAACGTGAAGCGCAAATCGATTTCTCGCTGTCCACCTTCATTACCGGCCAGAAGGTGATGGTCAAGAAATCCAGCGGCATTACAAAGCTCTCGCAACTGGCCGACAAGAAGATGCTGACCGTGAAGGGCTCCACCATGGAGGCCAACACCAAGAAAGCATTGCCTACGGCGCAAATCGTATCCTTCGACAACTCGCCACAGGCTTTTCTGGCTTTGCAGCAGGGCAAAGGTGCTGGTTACGTGAACGATGAAACCACATTGATCGACAACTATTCCAAGCTGGACAGTGCTGCCAAAGACTATGTCATCCTGCCGGAAAACATTTCGGTCGAGCACCTGGGCATCGGCATCAAGAAGGGTGAGCCAGCCTTGCGCGAGCAGGTCAACAAGGTGCTGCGCACCCTGGAAAAATCCGGGGAAGCCGACAAGCTGTTCATGAAATGGTTCGGCCCCACCACAAAAATGAAATTTGCAAAACGGACCTTCAAAATCGAAAGCGACAAGATCGACTGATTGCATCGGAATGTCCGGCGCAAGCCGGACATGGTGACAAACCATGGATGCTTTCAACCTTTCCATGCTGTTGACGGGCCAATATCACGAATGGCTCCTCAATGGTTTGCTGCTTTCGATCCAACTCGCCTTGATGACGTTGGTCTTTGCGTTGCCGCTGGGTGTGCTCATTGCCGTAATGCGGGTTGCTCCAGTGGCGCTGCTACGCGGCGCTGCCATAGCGTATGTTGAAGCGGTGCGCAATGTGCCCTTGCTGGCGCACATGCTGTTCTGGTACTTTGGCGCGCCGGAGTTCCTGCCGGACTCGGCCAAAGCCTGGCTGTACGAAGGCAACGTGGAGGCAACCAGTGCCGTGATTGCGCTGGTGTTCTACACGGCTGCCTATATGTCGGAAGATCTGCGCAGCGGCCTGCGTTCGATTCCCAAGGAGCAGATGGAGGCCAGCCGCGCGCTGGGCTTCAGTTTTCTGGCGTCGATGCGGCTGGTCATCCTGCCGCAATCGCTGCGCATCACGGTACCGCCGCTGATCAGCCAGACGCTGAACCTTTGGAAAAACACCAGCATCGCCATGGTGATCGGTGTCGGCGAGTTGATGTACCAGGCCCAACAGGTGGAGAGCGCCTCGTTCCGCTGGCACGAAGCGTTCACCTTTGCCACAGTGGGCTATCTGGGAATCTCGCTCCTGATCACGCTGCTGTCGAGCTGGTACCAGCATGTCTATCCGGTAAGGACTTCGTGAATGCTTGAAATCCTGCAAACCTACGGGGTTTTCTACCTGATCGGTCAGTACCCCAACGGCCCGCTTGGCGGACTGGTGCTGACGCTGTTGCTGGCGGCGCTGGCTCTGGTGCTCGCCTTGCCGGTAGGTCTTTTGCTGGCGCTGTGCCGCATCAGCCCATTTGGCATCCTGCGCTGGCCAGCCACAGTTCTGGTTTATGTGGTGCGCGGCACGCCGCTGCTGATGGTGATCTTCTGGGCCTACTTCCTGTTGCCCTCATTGATGGGTCACAAGACCGATCAGTTCAACACGATGCTGGCGGCGCTGGTCATCTTTGATGGGGCCTATCTGGCCGAAATCATCCGCTCCGGGATCCAGAGCCTGCCACGCGGGCAAATGGAGAGTGCGCGTTCGCTGGGTTTTTCCTACCTGCAAGCGATGGGATTGGTGATCCTGCCGCAAGCGCTGCGCAACATGCTGCCGTCCCTGGTGAACCAATTCGTTTCGACCATCAAGGAAACCTCATTGGGCTACATCATCAGCCTGTCAGAAGTCTCATTCGTGGCCGGTCAAATCAACAACCTCCTGATGACCAAGCCCGCCGAAGTGTATTTGCTGCTAGGTCTGACCTATTTTGTGATGTGCTTTACTCTGTCGCGTTGCGCCTTCTGGCTCGAACGCCGGCTTGCCTCCCGTACTGCGAATGCATAGAACCATGATCACCTTGGAAAATGTAAATAAATGGTATGGTGACTACCATGCTCTCATTGACGTTAACTTGACCGTGACCAAAGGCGAGGTGGTGGTCGTGTGCGGCCCTTCGGGTTCTGGCAAATCGACCATGATCCGCACGATCAATCGACTCGAACCGATCAAAAGCGGGCGCATCCAGGTCGACGGACAGGATATCCATGCCCCTGATGTCTCTGTGGACGCACTCAGAAGCCGCATCGGTTTCGTATTTCAGCAATTCAACCTGTTTCCGCATCTGAGCGTGCTGCAAAACTGCACGCTCGCTCCAACGCGCCTGCTCAAGCAAAGCAAGGCACAGGCGCGTGAACATGCAATGGCACTGCTTGACCGCGTTGGCTTGTCACACAAGGCCGACGCGTATCCCGCGCAGCTTTCAGGAGGGCAGCAGCAGCGCGTAGCCATTGCACGCGCCTTGGCGATGAACCCGCCGGTGATGCTGTTTGATGAGCCGACATCGGCGCTTGACCCCGAGATGGTGGGTGAGGTGCTTCAGGCCATGAAGGGGCTGGCACGCGACGGCATGACCATGGTGTGCGTGACCCATGAAATGGGGTTTGCACGAGAAGTTGCCGACTGGGTCATTTTCATGGATCAAGGCAAAGTGCTTGAACGCGCCAAGCCGGAAAACTTCTTCAACCGACCCGAACATCCGCGTGCTCAGCGTTTCCTGGCAGATATCCGTGCACCTTGGGTAGTTGCAACATGAAAGAACGAGGGACGGCATGATGATCAACCACAATCCGCGCATCCGCCTGGGTCACGCACCCACACCGCTGGAACCCATGGCGCGCCTAACCGAATGGCTCGGCGGTCCTCGCCTGTATGTGAAGCGCGACGATTGCACCGGACTGGCCACCGGCGGCAACAAGGCTCGCAAACTCGAATTTCTCCTCGGTGACGCCCTCGCCAAGGAAGCAACGGTGATAGTGACCGTGGGGGCGCTGCAATCGAACCATGTGCGGCAAACTGCTGCCGCCGCCGCGAAACTGGGTCTTGCGTGCGTGGCATTGCTGGAAGACAAGGTTGATATCAACACAACCGCGTACCAGCATGGCGGAAATGTGATGCTCGACACCCTGTTGGGTGCATCCGTGCGGCGCTACCCCCGTGGCACCAATATGGCCGAGCAGCTCGCCGCGGTCTGCGACGACCTGCAAAAACAAGGACAGCGGCCCTACGCAGTGCCCATGGGTGGCTCCAGCGCCATCGGCAACCTGGGGTATGTCGAATGTGTCCGGGAATTGGCGCAGCAAGCGAAAGACATGGGCATTCCCATGACGCATATTGTTCTCGCCACGGGCAGCGGCGGGACACATGCTGGCATACAGGCCGGAGTGCTGGCCCTGGACCTTCCCGTGGAGGTCATGGGGATCAACATCATGGGCGAAGTCGACGCGCAAACTTCCATGGTGTGGCGGCAGCTGCAGGCGACCCTGGCGCAACTGAGCGTCGCCAGACCGTTTGGCGCAACCGACCTGAAATTGATGGACGGCTACGTGGGCAGCGGCTATGGTCTGCCAACGGCAAGCGGCATGGAGGCGATCCACACCGTGGCACGGCTGGAGGCCATATTGCTTGATCCCGTCTACACGGGCAAGGCCATGAGCGGCCTGATCGACCTGGCCAGGCGCGGGCATTGGTCTCCAGAAGCCCATGTGGTGTTCCTGCACACCGGTGGACAGGCCGGACTGTTCGCCTATGCCGACCACATTAGGGCAGATACTCCGGACGGCCTGTAACCCAAACAGAAAAAAGACCCTCGGGCCATGGTGGCACAGAGAGCCGCCGACTCCGCCAAGGTCAAGAGGGCATTCTTCTGTGCCGGTTTCGCAATAGCAGTCGCAGCAGGCGTTGATCACCACCCCGGCCCGGCGATCCAAACTGGCACAGCAGTGCCCAAAAGCAGTCCCGGCGATGCATACCTTCTGGCTGCCATTGCGACAGGCGGTCCATGAGCGGAAGACCGCCAAGGTTCTGCAAACCAAGGTTGACCGCAATGATCTCTGTCCGTGCGACAGCGGCAATGAATGCACGAAGTGTTATGGGGCTGCGGCCAATCTCCAATCAAGTCGCTCTGCACACAAGCAACTTACAGGCCGTACCTGGCTACTTGGCGTACTATCGATCCCCATCCAGCAGTTATCGCGTTGCAGTATTTAAAACGGGGTTCACACGATGGTTGAAAGTATTGCCCGCATTTTCCAGCCACTGGCCAACAAGCAGTTTGATCTGTTGCTCATCATTTATCTGGTGGCCATCACCGCCGAAGCCATGTCTGGCGCATTGGCGGCGGGCCGCCGCAATATGGACGTTTTTGGGGTGGCTGTGATTGCGTTTGTTACCGCACTGGGCGGAGGCACCATTCGCGACGTGGTTCTCGGAAACTATCCGATCGTCTGGACACAGCATCCGGCCTATGTCTATCTGGTCATTCTGTCGGGCTTGGCGACCATGGCAGTTGCCCGATTCATGGACCACATGAAAAAAATCTTTTTGATACTGGATGCGATGGGACTGGTTGCCTTCTCGTTGATCGGTTGCAACGTCGCCTTGCAACTCGAATACCCGGCGGTTGTGGTTGTCATGGCAGGCATGCTGACCGGTATCAGCGGGGGCATCCTGCGCGATGTCCTGTGCAATCAGATCCCGGTTGTTTTCCGTCGGGAGTTGTATGCCAGCGTCTCAATCTTTGTCTGTGTGCTTTTCCTTGGGCTCAGAGCAGCAGGTATCGATACCCAGTTCAATACAGGCATATGTTTTGTTGTCGGATTCGGATTTCGCATGCTCGCGCTGCGTTCTTCCTGGAGGCTTCCCACCTTTTCTTATCAGCAGCGCTGGGAATAAAAATATCATTTTTGGGGAAGGATGCGTATCCCGCCTTCTCGCAACTTACCCGCCTGCGCCAATGGTTAGCAAAAGGAAAGTTCCATGAAAAACTCTCCGAAGCTGCACAAAGAACTCAGCGTCTGGATAGAAAAGCTGGCATGACCGGCCCGAAGGTGATGAAAGGGTAATTCTCTCGCCCCCTCTCGTCGATGAACACCGCCTTACTCATGCGGCTCGTTTCCCAGCATCGAATAGACTTTGCCAATGATTTTCTATCGGTAAACCCATGCCATCAAATGCCCAACTAAGACTCGCCATCGACCAGTTTTTCGCCTCAATTCCCGGGCATTGGGAAAAGGTGATTGCCACCATT
>JAGPIR010000177.1 GCA_018054915.1 Allobrachymonas sp. | reverse complement strand
GTTGCAGGCAATGTCCGCAAGGCCGGTGAGAACGCTCTGGATCAAGGTTTCAGTACAAATGTATGCTTCCGATGCATCATCACCGCGCATTGTAGCCAGCGCACCGCCAACCACTGCAACCGTGCCGTTGTTCGACGCCTGCAATGCTGGCGTGGTGTTGCGGGCGGTGCTTCTTGTTACGCTGAGCGTGATGATTGCCAGCCTTTTCGTTCCGATGCAACTCCGGGGCTGGCAAGGATGGCTAATGCATACCGGAACAGCGCTGGCATGCGCGTTGCCGGGAACCTTCCTGTGGCTGATGGCGGCCTGCGTAGCCAGGCGCTGGCTGGGGCGGTTGCCTCCAATCCGCCAATGGATCTGGGGCAGTGTCATGGGTATGGCATGTGGCCTTTTTGCGGCTAGCCTGCTGGCCAGCATCCGCAATGTGTCATTGGGAGCATGGGTTGGGTGCGTGCTGGCGGGAGGGTTGTATGCCGTCATTCTGGTCTCGTTGTTGATGCTGCGTGGCCGGCTGCAGGCGCCTAGCAATGTGCAGGCACAGTTGGCAGAGTTGCAGGCACGCATCCGCCCGCATTTCTTGTTCAATGCACTCAATAGCGCCGTCGCCCTGGTGCGCACCGACCCTGCACGGGCCGAAGCGGTACTGGAAAATCTCAGCGATGTTTTTCGCCAGATGTTGCAGGATGTGCGCCATGCCAGCACCTTGGGTACGGAACTTGAACTGGCGCAGCGCTATCTCGAAGTGGAAGCGGTGCGCTTTGGCGAGCGCTTGCGCGTGCAGTGGGATCTGGATCCGGCCGCGAGTCTGGCCAGTATGCCTGCCCTGATCCTGCAACCACTGCTTGAAAATGCGATCCGTCACGGGGTGGAGCCCAGCCCGCAAGGCGCCGATGTATGGATCCGCACGATGTTGAGCGGTAATATCGTGCGGGTGCTTGTCAGCAACAGCATGCCGGGCGGTCCGGGTAAACCCGGAAACAATATGGCGCTGGAAAACGTGCGCCGCCGTTTGCAATTGCTGCATGACATGGAATTACGCTTTTCGGCCAAGATAATTGACGACCGCTTCGTGGTGCGCATTGAAGTTCCGATGCGCATCCAGGAGGGTTCGGCATGAACGGCTCTGCCTTGCGTGTCCTGCTGGTGGATGACGAGCCCCTGGCGCGGGTCCGCTTGCGTACGCTGCTGGCCGACATGGTGGATCCACCGGCAGAAATCTGCGGCGAAGCCGCAACCGCCGTTCAGGCAATGGAACTGCTGGAAAGCACCAGACCCCACGTGCTTTTGCTGGACATTCACATGCCAGGCATGGATGGCATGCAACTGGCGCAGCGCATCCGCAGCTCCGGGGGGGCTCAGATTGTTTTTGTCACCGCTTCCAGCGAGTTTGCCCTGCAGGCATTTGATGTGGATGCTGCCGATTACCTGACCAAGCCTGTACGGGCCGGGCGCCTGCAGCAGGCGCTTTTCAAGGCTCTGGCCCGGATGCGTCCGGCGCAGGGTGACACGGTGGCGGCGCAGGTTGTGCAGACTGGCTTTAGTATGGACACTGGTACAAAGACCGGCGCAGAGATCCTGTTGATCCAGGAGCGCGGTCGCAGCCAGCGGTTGCTGCTGAACGAAATCTTGTATGCACGGGCAGAGCAAAAGTATGTGATCCTGCACATATGTTCAGGCCAGGAGTGTATTTGGGATGGCAGCCTGAATCTGCTGGAAGAAAAATATCCGGAACATTTTGTCCGCATTCACCGCAGCACGCTGGTCCGGCGCCAGGCTTTGCGCCAACTCAAACACAGCATTCAGGCCGATGGCGGCGACAGCTGGCTGCTGCAACTGGAAGGGCTCGCCGGGTGGCTGCAGGTTTCACGGCGCCAGCTGCCGGTGGTGCGCCAAGCGCTGGGGCATGTGTGAACAAGGCCTAGTGTGCCGTCCGGCTGGCGGGTGGCTGCTGGACCGAAGGAGTGAAGATCTGTGTGGTTTCCACGGCATCAAAACGGTAATGTTGCCCGCAGAAATTGCAATCCACGTCGATAAGCCCCTGTTCGGCCAGAATGCTTTCGGCTTCTTCCTTTCCCAGGCTGCGTAGCATGCCGATTACCCGCTCCCTGCTGCAGCTGCAATGGAAATGCGGTTTGGGGTCGGCGCTGTCTGCTGCGAAGCGCAGGATATTTTCATTCCAGAACAGGCGGTGCAGAATGGTGTCGGTATCCAGGTCGAGCAGTTCATTGCGTTGCAGGCTCCGTGTCAGGACGGAAAGGCGCTGAAAATGCGATTCTGCGCCTGGTTCGTCATGGTCACCCGCATGCGCCCTTTCTTCCGGCAGGCGCTGAAGCAGGATTCCTGCGGCCACTTTGGCATTTGCGGCAAGCAACAGGGTCGTTTCCAGCTGCTCGCTGTGGCGCATGTAATTTTCCAGCACCTGCGCCATGTCTGCCAATGATTCTCCATCCAGCCCGGCCAGCGGGACGATTCCTTGGTACGGTTGCTGACCGGATTGACGGTCCTGCGGATCGAGGGTGATTGCGCAACGCCCCTTGCCCTGTGCGTTGATTAGATCGGGCATCTGTGCCCGGGGATCAATATTGCCATTGAGCGAAGCCGTGGCGCGCAGCCCCAGGTCGGGTAGCACTTCTGAAACCGCCATTTTGGCAGGCCCGTCGCCATGCACTTGCAGAATTAGTGCGCCGTTATACCGGATTGAGGATTGCAGCAATACGGAGCCGGCCACCATTTCTCCTAGCATGTTCTGCACGGGTTCGGGATAGGCGCCATGTGCCGGATTTCCGGCGCGGCGTTTCAGCACCTCTTGCCAAGGGTCGGTCAGGCGCACGATCACACCCCGTACGGGCACTCCGTCAAAAAGGAATTTCTGGATCTGAGACATGGCTGGATGGAATGGAAACGAATATGGAAATATGGCCGGCATTGGTCATTGCAAGCCCTGGCCCCGGAGAAAGAATGACAGACAGAGAGCGTGAAACGGTGCAGGAACATGGGTCAAAAAAGGTTCATCTTTCCTGCCGGCAACGTCGCAGGTGGGCGGGCGGTATGCACAGGGTTTCACGGTATTTTGCTACGGTGCGGCGGGCGCACTGAATGCCTTGTTCCTGAAGCAGTTCACACAACCGGGTGTCACTCAAAGGCCTGGCCGAAGATTCCTGGGCAATCAGTTGCTGCAGCAGGGCGCGGATAGCGGTGCTGCTCGTTACTTCGCCATCTTTGGTTTCGAGGGCGGAGCCGAAAAAATATTTGAACTCGAACGTCCCCCGGGGACTGGCCATGAACTTGCCATTGGTGACGCGACTGATGGTGGATTCATGCAAGTCCAGTTCTGCAGCGATTTCGCGCAGCAGCAAGGGCTGCATGGCCTGTGGTCCTTCTGAGAAAAAGCGCTGTTGACGCACCACGATGGCTTGCGCCACACGCAAGATTGTGTCAAAGCGTTGTTGCAGGCTTTTTACCATCCAGCGTGCTTCTTGCAGGCGCTGGTTGAGCAAGCCGGCCGTTTCTGCCGGGTGCTGGCGCAAGGCCGATGCATAGAACCTGTGCA
>JAGPIR010000176.1 GCA_018054915.1 Allobrachymonas sp. | reverse complement strand
AGTCGGGTTCACGGGCAATGTCCTTTCTCTTATGCATGGACCGTAAGCGGCGCACACAGGCGCAGCATCAGACAATGTATGGGAATAAAGCGCCAGGTTCAATGGTGATAGGGTGTTAATTTGTAACTATCACAAGATAGAAGCTTCTTTGTGGCCGGTTGCCATAAAGGAATAGACCGGGCAACAAAAAACCGCCTTGCGGCGGTTTTTTGTTCGTGCTGACAGCGCACCCGTTCAAACGGGCGGCAACGCATGCATTGACGTTGCCGGGCGGGCCTGAAAATCAGGCGGCGGCCAAAGCCTTGACTTTGGCGGAAAGGCGGCTCTTGTCGCGCGCGGCCTTGTTCTTGTGGAAGATGCCTTTGTCGGCAACGGTGTCGACGACGGATTGCATCTTGCCGAACAGTTCCTGGGCTTTGGCCAGGTCGCCAGCGACAACGGCCTTTTCAATGTTCTTGACGGCCGTGCGGTACTTGGAACGCAGGGACGTATTGGCTGCATTGTTTTTTACATTCTGGCGGGCGCGTTTGCGGCCGGATGCCAGGCGGGGGCTTTTTTTGGGTTTGGCTGATGCCATGGTGATTCCTTGTGTTGGAGGATGATGTCAGCAGAGCCGAAGATTATACAGCGCATCATCCTGTCAGGCAACAAACACGTTCTGACGCGTGCATGGGTTCCGGCTTGTCCTCAACTGGATGGGCCGCGCGCTGCGTCATGGCGGGGGTGGCGCGGCGGCGGTTACAGGCGGGCGTTGTCGTCTTTGGTTGTCATGCGCCACTGGCTGCGCGCTTCGCTGGCCTGGGCAATCATGGATTGGAGTTGCGCGCCGTCGTTGGCCTCAATGGCGCGGGAGAAGGCGTGCAGCGCATCCACGAGCCGATCGGTCTGTTGCAGGATTTCTTCGCGGTTGCACAGGAAGATGTCGCGCCACATGGCGGGATCGCTGGCGGCGATGCGCGTGAAATCGCGAAAACCCGATCCCCCCAGCGACAGTGTGTCGGCGGCGGCATCCTGGTATAGGATGCTGTGCATGAGGGCAAATGCCGTCAGGTGCGGCAGGTGGCTGACGGCGGCAAAGGCGGCATCGTGGGCCTGCGCTGTCATGGTCTGCACCTTGCAGCCCAGAGCTTCCCACAACACGGTGACCTGTTGCAGCGCGCCAATGCGTGTGGCACGCCCTGGCGTGAGAATGACCTGCTTGCCACGGTAAAGATCGGGGTCGGCGTGGGCAATACCCGCCACTTCCTTGCCCGCTATGGGATGCGCGGGCACGAACTGACCGATGTGGGAGCCCAACGTGGCCTCGGCGGCCTCGATTACGTTTTGCTTGGTGGAGCCAACGTCCATGACAATGGTCTGGGCAGACAAACTGTCGGCAATGCTGCGCAGCACCGTTTCCGTGGCAGCCACCGGCACGGCGACCACTACCAGGTCGGCATGCGCCGCCGCATCGGCCGGGCTGTGGGCGGCTTCATGGATCACGCCCGCCTGCAGCGCCGCTTGCAAAGTGCCTTCGCTCGGGCTGTAGGCCACCACATGGCGCACCAGGCAGGCGCGCTGCATGGCCAGAGCCAGCGAGCCGCCCATCAGGCCGCAACCGATCAATGCCAGGCGGTTGAACATGGCGTTTATCCGTTGATGTTGCTGATCGCGTAGGAGCCCAACACCTTGTAAAAGGCGCAGATCGGGCGCAGGTCATCGAGTGCGGCACGCACACGCGATTCGCTGATGTGGCCCTGCAAATCGATGTAGAAAAAGTATTCCCACTGCTGGCCGCCGCGGGCCGGGCGGGACTCAAAACGTGTCATTGAGACGCCGTGCCGTTTGATCGGTTCCAGCAACTCATACACGGCTCCGGGCCGGTTGACGACGGATACCACCAGGCTGGTGCAGTCGTTGCCAGAGGCCTCGGGCATTTGCAGGGTCTGCGGCAGACACATGACGGCAAAACGGGTGCGGTTATAGGCCTCGTCCTGGATGGAGGGCGCCACCACATGCAGGCCGAAGCGGGAACCCGCACGCAGGCTGGAAATGGCCGCCCAGGCCGGATTTTCGGCGGCCAGGCGCGCACCTTCTGCATTGCTGCTGGCGGCACGGCGTTCGGCGTCGGGCAGGTGGGCATTGAGCCAGTCTTGGCACTGTGCCAGTGCTTGCGGATGCGCGTACACGGCTTTGATGCCCGCAAGGTCATGCTGCTTGCGCAGCAGGTTGTGCCGGATCAGGAGGCTGGTTTCGCCGATGATGTGCAGCGGTGACGTGAGAAACAGGTCCAGGGAGCGTGTCACTACGCCTTCGGTGGAGTTTTCCATCGGCACGACGCCGAAGGCTGCCCGCCCCGAGGCCGTGGCTTCGAATACTTCATCGAAACTGGTGCAGGGTACATGTTCGATGCTGACGCCGAAAAAGGCCTCGGCCGCCTGTTCACTGAAGGTTCCTTCCGGCCCCAAATAGGCCACGCGATGCGGCTCTTCAAGCGCCCGGCACGCCGACATGACTTCGCGCCAGACGTTGGCGATGCTCTCGGCCCTGAGAGGACCCTGGTTGGCCGTTTGCAGTTTGCGGATGACCTGGGCTTCACGTTCGGGCCGGTAGACCTGCGAGCCTTCCTGGCGCTTGATGTCACCGATTCCATCAGCCAGTGATGCGCGTTGATTGAGCAGCAATAACAACTGTTGATCGACGGTGTCGATGGCGTTGCGCAGTTCGGCAATGGTGCGATTCATGTCAGGATAAGCAACCTGTAAAAAACTTTACTTGCGCCCAGGCGCGCCGACAATTTGTGCGGCGCGGGTGTCAAACGCCTTGATGCGCGCCTGTACATCGCTACGTGTGGCCTCCACCAGCTTTTGTGCCAGCAGATTGGCCATTTGCGGGTTGGCTGCGTAGTATTTCTTGATGACCGGCGACTCCAGGAACGCCACCAGCTGCTTGAGTTCATCGGCGGTGAAGCGTTCGCTGTAGGCCGGTACCAGCACTTCCAGGCTGATGCGTTCGTTCCGGGCCTTGATCAACCGTACGTTTTCCTCATTGAATTTTTTCAACTCGGCGTCGAGCTGGTCGGCGGCAGCCTTTTGCCGTGCCGCTGGCATTTTGTCCAGGCGCGGCAGCCAGGTTTCCACCACAGCGCGGTTGGCCGTGCTGGCCAGCTGGGCGATCAAGGCGTCCATGTCCTGGGTTTTCTGCAGGTTGACGATGCGGGTGGCAAGCTCTTTCTTGTCCTGTGCGTGCGCAACCGGCGCCAGTGCAGCCGTGCAAACAAGGGCAATGAAGGCAGTCTTGCCGAACTTCGGGAAACGTGGCATGGATCTTCTAGCGATATCAAACAAAAGGAAAGGGCAAAAAACAGCGGGAGCGGGAAACGGGCGCTAGCAAGGGGCTTCGTCTGCAGCAGGAGCATCAAGGTCCGGTGTGCTGGCGTCCGCTTCATTGGCGTCGTTTTCCACAATGCGCTGCAGGCCGATCAGTTGCGCACCCTCGTCAAGCGCAATCAACGTCACGCCTTGGGTGGCGCGGCCCATTTCGCGGATTTCGGCCACGCGCGTGCGCACCACCACGCCGGTGTC
>JAGPIR010000175.1 GCA_018054915.1 Allobrachymonas sp. | reverse complement strand
GCTGCACGACGACCCGCTGCTCAATGTGCGATTGCCGCAGGTGCAGCGCCAGCCGCACCTCGCGATACTCGACAGCCGCTTGCGCACCCCGCCACAGGCACGCCTGTTCGGCGTAGCCGCGCGCGCAGTATGGATTTTCACAACCGCATCAGCCACGGAAGATTCCGGCGGCCGACAGCGTGCGGATGCCCTGCAGGCCGCTGGCGCGCACATCGTGTGCCTGCCCGCCGATAACGTTGGGCGCCCCAGCCTGTCCGCCCTGTTGCAGGAATTGGGCCGCCGCGCAATCAACGAGTTGCACGTGGAGGCAGGCGCCGCGCTCAATGGCGCGCTGCTTGCGCAGGGACATGTGGATGAACTGCTGGCCTATGTGGCGCCGCTGCTGCTCGGGCCGGGCCAGCCCCTGGCCGACTTGCCGGCCAGCCCCGAACTATCCATGGCTGCGCGCTGGCAACTGTGCGAATCCCGTGCGCTGGGCGACGATATCCGCCTGCGCCTGCGCACGGCCCCAGGCAATAGCTACGGACACAGCACACATGGATGAATCCCGTCCAGTAACAGGTTTTACTTTTGCTGGGGCAATGGATACAAAACCAAATATATAGTCAACCCCGCCGCATAAGGGGATCGTGATATTTTTACCTTTTCTGATGGCGATCAGTACCAGACTTTCTAAATTCATCGACGACCTTCATACAGGAATCATCATGCAAAAACTTTACAAACTGTCCGCCGGCATTCTGGCCGCTGCAGCCGTGGCAGGCTGCTCAACAGGCCACCCTCAAAAGGCTGATGCCCACACCAGCGCCACCCGTCTGGAAGTGTGCAAAAAAGCCACCGAGGCCGAAGTGGCCGCCCTCTTCGACCGCTGGAACACAGCGTTGCAGTCAGGCAATCCCAAAAATGTCGTCGCCCTATATGACGAAGGCTCGATCCTGCTGCCGACCGTGTCGAACAAGCCGCGTCTGACGCCGGCAGAAAAAGAAGACTATTTCGTGCACTTCATGGCCAACAAGCCCGTTGGCAAAATCGACATGCGCCACATCCAGATCGACTGCAACAAGGCCGTTGACTCCGGGCTGTACACATTCACATTCGGCAAGACCGGTCAACAAGTGAAGGCGCGCTATACCTACACTTACCGGTGGGATGGCAAGCAATGGAAAATCTCCAGCCATCACTCCTCGGCTCTACCCGAAAAACCCGGCGCCGCCGCCCATTGATATCGAACGCCCCTTGCAAAAGCCCGTCCGGCCCGCCCGCACGGGCTTTTTTGCACCGCAACGATAATGAACGCCTGCCTTCATTCCCCACGGAGACATCCATGCCTTACAACTGCATCCAGGTCCGCACCGAAGCGGAAAAAATCGGCGTCATCACGCTCAACCGTCCGCAGGCGCTCAATGCGCTCAACGACCAGCTGATGGACGAACTGGGCCAGGCGCTGCTGGCGTTTGATGCCGATGCGGCGATCGGCTGCATCCTCGTCACCGGCAGCGAAAAGGCTTTTGCCGCTGGCGCCGACATCACCGCGATGGCCAGCTACAGCTTTGCCGATGCCTTTGGCGGCGACTTCATCACCCGCAACTGGGAAACCATGCGCCGCGTGCGCAAGCCGGTGATTGCCGCCGTCAACGGCTATGCACTGGGTGGCGGCTGCGAACTGGCCATGATGTGCGATTTCATCATCGCAGGCGACAGCGCCAAATTCGGCCAGCCCGAGATCAAGCTCGGCATCATCCCCGGCGCAGGCGGCACACAACGCCTGCCACGCGCCGTGGGCAAGGCCAAAGCCATGGACATGGCGCTCACCGCGCGCATGATGGACGCCGCCGAAGCCGAGCGCGCCGGGCTGGTCAGCCGCGTGGTGCCCGCCGACAAACTGATGGACGAAGCGCTGGCCGCCGCCCTCGTGATCGCCAGCCAGCCGCGCCTGGCCGTGCTGGCAGCCAAGGAAGCCGTCAACCGCGCCTTTGAAGCCCCGCTTTCTGAAGGACTGCTGGCCGAGCGCCGCCTGTTCCACGCCCTGTTCGCCACGGCAGACCAGAAGGAAGGCATGGCCGCATTCATTGCCAAGCGCCCCGCGCAATTCACCGGACAGTAAGCCGCATCCAGTCAATGAAACTGGGAACGTCTGCGCCCCCCACCACATAGGGAGAAAGCAATGACAAACAACACATCAACAGGGCGGCTGGCAAACGGCATTTGACCTTGGTTCGTGGATAGCTGGCTGGCGGCGCTGCAGAGCGTTGCTGTATTCGACACAAAGGCCCGGCAACGGGCTTTTGTGTTTTACAACGCATCGAGCGGGCTCAGGATGCCACGCCCACCCTTGTTCAACACATGGGTGTAGATCATGGTGGTGCCCACGTCCGCATGGCCCAGCAGCTCTTGCACGGTGCGGATGTCATAGCCCGCCTGCAGCAGGTGCGTGGCAAACGAATGGCGCAGCACGTGCGGCGTGACCGGCTTGGCGATACCCGCCACGCGCGCAGCCTCGCGCACGGCGCGCTGCACCGATTCGGGATACACGTGGTGGCGCCGCTCCAGTTGCTCGCCCGTGCGTGCGTCCGGTCGCGGGTCGAGCGATCGCACGGGCGAGGGAAACACCCACTGCCAGGCCCAGGCCCGGTCGGCATTCGGGTACTTCACCGCCAGCGCATGGGGCAGATAGACCCGGCCCAAGCCGGCCTCCAGGTCCTTCTCGTGCAACGTGCGCGCCTTCTGCAGCTGCACCTGTAGCGGGGCGATCAGGTTTTCGGGCAGCACCGTCACCCGGTCCTTGTTGCCCTTGCCCTGGCGCACGATGATCTCGCGCCGGGCAAATTCAACGTCCTTCACGCGCAGGCGCAGCGCCTCCAGCAGGCGCAGGCCGGTGCCGTACATCAGTTGCACGATCAGCCCCGCCGTGCCCTGAACGTGCAGCAGCAGCTCGCGCACCTCGCTGGGCGTCAACACCACCGGCAGGCGGCGCGGGCGTTTGGCCTGCACCACTTCATCCAGCCAGGGCAAATCCACCTGCAGCACCTGCTTGTACAGATACAGTAGCGCCGCCTTGGCCTGGTTCTGCGTCGAGGCCGACACCTGCCGGTCCACCGCCAGGTGGCTCAGGAAAGCCTCCACCTCGGCCGCACCCATGTCCTGCGGGTGGCGCTTGTCGTGAAAAAGGATGAAGCGCCGCGCCCAATCGACGTAAGCCTCTTCCGTGCGGATGCTGTAATGGCGTGTGCGCAGGTGGATGCGCAGCCGCTCGAGCAGCTTGGGCGGTGGCGCGCCTGGCGCTGCAGCGGCGGTTGCAAGTGGCGGCAGAGCGGGAAGCGAGTACGAACTCATCCGCTGGATTTTAGGCTTGCCTAAACAACAGTCCCACAGAATTTACCTGTATTTGTTAAAAAATGTATTGCGTTAGCCGACCGTGTCCGCTATCATCATCGTTGTCCAATTCTAGTTAGATGCCAGATTTGGCGTTGCGTATGCTCACAGAAAATCGATAGCCGCAAGACTGTTTTTGGCAACTCATAGCCACTACAATTTCTCCTTCATACCGTAGAGGAGATTGCGCGTGAA
>JAGPIR010000174.1 GCA_018054915.1 Allobrachymonas sp. | reverse complement strand
TACGGGCCGCGGCTCATGTTCTCTGCGCCGCCGCCAATGGCCACGTCGCAATCACCGAGCAGAATGGCCTGTGCGGCTGAAACGATGGCCTGCAGGCCCGAGCCGCACAGCCGGTTGACGTTCATCGCAACCGTTTCCTTGGGGCAGCCGCCTTTGATGGTGGCCACGCGCGACAGATACATGTCCTTGGGTTCGGTATTGACCACATGGCCAAACACCACCTGTCCCACATCCTTGCCTTCGAGGCCGGCGCGGGCGATTGATTCGCGCACGACCAGTGCAGCCAGATCGGTGGCGGGAACGTCCTTCAGGGCGCCGCCAAATGTGCCAATGGCGGTGCGGACGGCGCTGACAACAACAACTTCACGGGACATGATGATTTCCTTTCTCAAGCAAGTTTGAACCGGTGGACAAATACACACATTTCGTTCGATCATAGCGCAACGTACGGGCGCAATAACTCATGCTAAACCCGTGGGCCGTCAGTAAGACGGCGGCTTGCTGATTGGGGCAATGTCCAGCTGCCACTCCCTGCGTCCTGGTTGCGGTGAAGCCATGCGCGCTGTGTCGGATGCTCGTGTTGGCTGCTGCGTAAAATCATCGGCATGACTACGCCTTATGCTCCTTACCCCACAGGCCGGCCTCGCCGGTTGCGCCGCGACGCCTTTACCCGCAATCTGGTGCGCGAACACCGGTTGCATCCGCACGATTTCATTTATCCCGTATTTGTGTGCGAAGGTGAAAAGCGCCGTGAAGACGTGGCCTCCATGCCTGGCGTGGCCCGGTTGTCGCTGGATGGGCTGCTGCCCGTGGCCGAACAGTGCGTGGCGTTGGGCATTCCTTATCTGGCGCTGTTTCCGGTTATCGACGCAGGCAAGAAAGACGCCGCTGGCAGCGAAGCCACCAACCCCGAGGGTCTCATTCCGAAGGTGGTACAGGCGCTGAAACAGCGTTTTCCAGAGCTGGGCATCATGACCGATGTGGCGCTCGATCCCTACACCAGCCACGGGCAGGACGGCATCCCTGATGCCAGCGGTTACTTGATGAACGATGCCACCCTTGCACAGTTGCAAAAGCAGGCGCTGTGCCAGGCGCAGGCAGGCGTCGACATGGTGGCCCCCAGCGACATGATGGATGGGCGCATCGGTGCCATCCGCCAGGCGCTCGACGCCCAGGGGCTGATCGATACCCGCATCATGGCCTACAGTGCCAAATACGCCAGCAGCTTCTACGGCCCCTTCCGCGAGGCCGTGGGCAGCTCTGCCAGCCTGGGCAAGGGTGACAAGAAAACCTACCAGATGGACCCGGCCAACAGCGACGAAGCCCTGCGCGAAGTGGCGCTCGACATCGCCGAAGGCGCCGACATGGTCATGGTCAAACCCGGCCTGCCGTATCTGGACATCGTGCGCCGGGTGAAAGATGCCTTTCGCGTGCCCACATTCGCCTACCAGGTCAGCGGCGAATACGCCATGCTCAAGGCGGCTGCGCAAAACGGCTGGATCGACCACGACGCCGTGATGATGGAATCCCTGCTGGCCTTCAAGCGTGCCGGGGCCGATGGCATCCTCACCTACAGCGCCATCGAAGCCGCGCAGTGGTTGCGCCAGCATCAGTTTGCGGGCTAGGACCGGCGGATACGTTCTGCAAGCGGCCGCCATACGGGCGTCAGCCCCTCAGGCAGGGGCGACAGCGCGCCCAGGTCGATGCGGTTTTCGTTCGGATCGTGAAAGTCGCTGCCGCACGAGGCATACAGATTGCGCTGCAGGGCCAGTGAGCCGAAGTGCGCCGCTTCTGCGGACGTGTGCGCCGCCGTGACCACTTCCACCGCTTGGCCGCCTAGCGCTGCAAATTCGTCAAAAAACGCCCGTTCCTGGTTCGGTGAAAAAGCGTAACGCGCCGGATGCGCCACCACGGCCATGCCATCAGCTGCATGAATCCATTGCAACGCATCGGGCAGGCTGGCCCATTGGTGCGGCACAAAGCCCGGCTTGCCTTCCTTGAGGTAGTGCAAAAACACCTCGCCCACGCTGCGGCACACGCCGGTTTCCACCAGGTAGCGCGCCAGATGCGGGCGCGCCACCAGCTCGGGATTGCCCACGTATTTCAGCGCCCCTTCCCATACGCCCTGGATGCCCCGCGCCTCCAGTTGCGCCGCCATCGCCTGGCCGCGCTGCACGCGCCCGGCGCGTGTCTGCTGCAGGCCCTGGAGCAGACCTGCATGGTTCTCGTCAATGCCCAATCCCACGATGTGGATGGTTTTTTCCTCCCAGGTGACGGATATTTCCACGCCCGGCAAAAAAGGCAGGCCCAGCGTGCGGGCGGTTGCCGCGGCTTCGGCCACGCCGCCCACTTCGTCGTGATCGGTCAGCGCCCACAAATCCACGCCCCGGCTGTGCGCCCGTTGCGCCAGCCATGCGGGGGCGTGCGTGCCATCGGATATGTTGGAGTGGCAGTGCAGATCGGGGCGGCGGGGATGCGCGGTCATGGAAAAAGCCGCGGGTTCAGGCCGTGCGATGCTGCAGCGACTGGGCCAGCTCGCGCAGGGCGTGCACGTGTGCGTTGTCCGGCCACCCGTCCAGAGCCGACACGGCGGCATCGGCCTGCATGCGCGCCTGCGCACGCGCCGCCTCTAGCGCGCCGCTGTCGCGCACGATACACAGCACATCGTGCAGCAATGCCGCAATGTCTGCTGGCGCCAGACCGGATTGCGATTGCGCAATCGCTTCGCGCAACCGGCTGGCCTGTTGCGATGTTCCCATTTGCAGCGCCAGAATCAGCGGCAGCGTGGGTTTGCCTTCGCGCAGATCGTCGCCCAGATTCTTGCCCAGGTCATCGACCGTGCCGTCGTAATCCAGCACGTCGTCAATGATCTGAAAGGCCGTGCCCAGCGCCTGGCCATAGCGGGCACATTGTTCTTCGCGCGGCGCATCGCTTCCGGCAAGCACGGCGCCCAGGCGGGCGCTGGCCTCGAACAGCTTGGCCGTTTTGGCGCGAATCACGCGCAGGTAGTCGGCTTCATCCACGGCGGCGTTGCCCAGATGCAGGAGTTGCATCACCTCGCCTTCGGCGATGGTGTTGGTGGCGTCGGCCAGAATCTGCATCACGCGCATATCCTGCGCCTGCACCATCATCTGGAATGCACGCGTATACAGGAAATCGCCCACCAGCACGCTGGCCGGGTTGCCGAAGCGGGCATTGGCGGTGGGCAGCCCGCGGCGCAAGCTGGATTCATCCACCACATCGTCGTGCAGCAGTGTGGCCGTATGGATGAATTCCACCACCGCCGCCAGCCGGTGGTGCCCGGTGCCAGCGTAGCCCAAGGCGCCGGCGGTGAGCAGCAGCAGGGCCGGGCGCAGGCGCTTGCCGCCCGCTGCAATCAGGTGCTGCGACACCTCCGCCACCAAAGGCACGCCTGTGTGCAGGCTGTCGTGAATCAGGCGGTCAACCGCCTGCATGTCGCTGGCAATGACCGTAAGGGCAGGGGGGGCAGGGGCGCGCAAGAGCTGTCCTTGAAACAGTGGCGATAAAGAAGGCCGACGAAACGCGCAACGCGCCACGGCAATGGACTTTTGCAAACGATTATAAAAGTGGCCGTGCGGCCACCCCC
>JAGPIR010000173.1 GCA_018054915.1 Allobrachymonas sp. | reverse complement strand
CCAACCGCCGCGAGCGGCCAGTTCTTCTGCCGCCGCCAGCAAGGCCGGGCGCGACTGCGGCTGTGCTGTCGGATTATTCGGATTACACAGCAGGACGTACGGTGTCGCCGCCAGCAAGGCCCGACTCAGCGGCGCATCGCGCAGCAGACGCAGACGATGCCCAGCGCGCTGCCAAGCCTGCGGATGCTCGTTATACACCGGCCCCAGGCAGGCCACGCTGGCGCGTGGCAGTAACGCAGGCAAGGTCTGAATGGCCGCCTGCGAACCCGGCAAGGGCAGCAAACCGGCATTACCGTAGTAGTCCGCCGCCGCCGCTTCCAGCCCGTCATCCTCTTCCGGCAGACGCTGCCACACCGCGGCCGGCAGCGCCGGCACCGGCCAACCCTGGGGATTGATGCCCGTGGATAAATCCAGCCACGCCTCTTGCGCAATGCCATAGCGCAGCGCAGCGGCCCGCAATCTTCCGCCATGTTCAAGCACGCCACACCTCCCCCAGGCCCGCCAGTACACACAGAACCGCCAACCATACCCACAAAGTCGCCATCACCAGCCGGCAAGCACGGCGCACATCCTCGGCCTGCGGCGCACTGCCCCAACCAAGCTGCGGCCTGACCTCCTCCCGCCCGTGATACACCGCCACCCCGCCGCAGGCCACACCCAGGCTCCCCGCTCCGGCCGCCATCACCGGACCCGCATTCGGGCTATCCCAACTGGGCGCCTGCTGACGCCAGCAGGCCAGCGCCTGCCGGGTATGGCCAAGCAGGGCATAGGTCAGCGCAGTCAAACGCGCCGGCAGCCAGTTCAATACGTCATCGACCCGCGCGGCACAGCGTCCGAACGCATTGAACCGCTCGTTCCGGTAACCCCACATCGCGTCCAGGGTATTGGCCAGGCGGTAGAGCACCACGCCCGGTGCCCCAGCCACGGCGAACCAGAACAACGCCGCAAATATCGCATCGTTGCCGTTTTCCAGCACCGACTCCACCGCCGCCCGGGCCACGCCGTCTGCATCGAGCGCGTCCGTTTCACGTGAAACGATCCAGCCAACCCGCCGCCGGGCTTCCAGCAAATCACCAGCCTGCAGGGGCGCGGCAATGGCACTCGCATGTTCGAGCAGACTGCGCGCGCCCAGGCAAAAATACAGCAGTAGTACCTCAAGCAGCCAGGTCACCGGCGCCGGCAACATCTGTTGCAGATAAACCAGCAAAACAACACCGGGCAGCACAATCAGGCTCCAGGCAAATACACCCGCCCACACCGTGCGCCGATTGGTCCGTGCCTCCATCCATGCGGCCAGATTGCCAAAACCCACCAGTGGATGCCAGCGGCGCACCTCGCCCAGCCAGCGATCAAGCAACACGGCTGCAAGCGCCGCCAGCGGCAGGGAGAAGCTCAGGGCGGCTTCCTGAATGAAAGGCGGTACGGCATTCATCTTGGATAACTATCCTGCGTCTGCAGTGCCGACTGCAATGCCACCACGTTTTGCGTCAGCGGCTCGGTCTGCGCGCTGTCCGCCTGCCCCCATTGATCGTAATAGAGCAGATCGGCAAGCGGCAGACGTGGTAACCAGCCGCTCGTTTCCAGCTCCGGCCGGGTCTGGAAGTGACTGACGTAGCCTATGCACAGATAAGCGATCGGTACGATGTCGGACGGTATCGCCAGGGCCGCCTGCAGTTGCGCCTGATCGAAAATGCTGACCCAGCCCACCCCCAGGCCTTCTGCCCGTGCCGCCAGCCACAGGTTCTGCACCGCACAGACGCTGGAATAAAGATCCATGGTTTTCATGTGCGTGCGTCCGAGCACCACCGGCCCACTACGCGAACGGTCGCAGGTAATGCACAGATTGATCGGCGCCTCGAGAATGCCCTCCAGCTTCAAACGCTGATACGCATCGCGTTTCTCATCGGCAAACATCAGTGCCGCCTCCGCATGCGCCCTGCTGAACACGGCATGCACCTGGGCCTTCACCTCGGGCGATCGCACCAGCAGAAAATTCCATGGCTGCATGAAACCGACCGAGGGCGCGTGGTGCGCCGCCAGCAGGATGCGCGCCAGCACTTCATCGGGCACCGGCTGCGGTAAAAACTGCCCGCGCACATCCCGCCGAGTAAAAATTGTCTTGTAAACAGCGGCCCGTTCGGCAGCGGCAAGAGCGTACTGATTTTCCATGGATTCCCCTTCTGGAAACGCGCAAGCGCCCGTCCACGGCGCCCTGTGACGTCTCCCGGCCGGTCTTCTGACTTGGAATCATCCCGGCGATGCACCTTCCCGCCGCAGCAGTGGCCTGTCGCATCGCCCGTCATCCTTACAGCGCTGGGCACGTGGCGGATTTGCACCGCCTTCCCGATTCTCCCGCCGACTTTCCACGCCAGCAGGCACCGTGAGACAAAACCCCGAAAATTTTCCGGGAGGAAGGATGCTAAAGGACCAACCCCTTACCGACAAGTCCAAACACGGCGAGAATGGTCACGCCGTGGGCTGGGCAACCTGCTTTTGGCAATCAAAGCAAAAAACCTTGCCACCAAATTTTTCCTTATTGAACCAGCAGAATTTGGCAACGTTATATTGAACGGAGGTACCGCAGGAGACACAAATTAGTTTTGATTTCTTGGCCTCCGCTGGCTCAGCAACGGGTGCAAGAGAGGGTGTCGCTACAGCAGCGTCGGCCTTGACCAGCAGCTGGCCAGGTGAAGCATTCTGAGATTCAGTGACCTGCACCTCTTTTGGCCTGGCCTGAACGGGAAGGCCAAACCTGGCGTGCCAGTCAAAGGCAACAGGGGCATGCAGGGATGCGAGCTGACGCGCGAAATCTTTCAGGGTCTCTGAACTTACGATTTTCGCTGCCATCAAGATATTGCTGTCCGAGTCGATGGATTTCTCGATTTTAGTTTTAACAGCATCGGCCTTGACGATACTGTCATTCCACCAGCCCTTCGTTTTCGGACGGGAAATGCGAGCGTTCTTGGAAACAACAATCAGGCCATTGAAAGTAGGCTTGATGGAAAACCCAAGACGCTTCGGAAGATCTACTGCACCATCCTCACACGCAGCCTTGACCACAGCGATGTGCTTCGTATTTTGCTCATGCGGAGAACCAATTCCTTGCGGTTTGCTGTTCCAGAACATGGCACATTCACCCTGTTCGTTGATGGCAATACCCTCGGAAAAGCGCTTGCTCTCGCAGATCCAGACATCAAGAAACCTGTTAACAAGCAGATGATCAATCTGCGCAACTCGTCCCTTGTGCTCAATGCGCAAATCATGAATGACCGCCCAGTTCTTCGAAGGGCCGTAGTAAAAATCCAGCTCGTATGCAGTATCGGCCTCACCCCTGATTCCCGACTGGATATTGCGGATTTCCTGTTCAATTTTTCTCTTGATCTCCACTGATGCGTCAGGGTGTGTCAGCAATCCTTGTAGAACTTCGATATCTTTGGCTTTGTCATCAGCTTTCTTGATCAGCATTTCATACCGCCCTTTTACTCTCGTATCCGCAGGGTAAAGATCGACTACACCCTGGTCAACATAGCCAATCTGAATTTCATACTCTGAACTTGTAGCCAGCAAGCATCCCGCAGCGATAATGTCGGCTTTTTTCCGCGAGCGCCTTCCCGATGATCCCTAACGC
>JAGPIR010000172.1 GCA_018054915.1 Allobrachymonas sp. | reverse complement strand
AGGCAGATGCCGAAGCTGAAGTTGTGGCGGCGGTACAGGTGCTGCGCGCCGACAAGTTGGGGCAATCCGGGGTTCTTGGCCTGGTCGTTGGTGCCGAGCGGCCGCTCCTGGCTGCCGCCAAAGTGGCGCCGGCGCTGCTGGCGGGGGCGACCGTGGTCATCAAGCCCAGCCCGAAAGCACCGTCTGCAGCCTTTGCCTTGTGTGAACTGGCCAGCCGCTGCGAGTTTCCAGCCGGTGTGCTCAATGTTCTGCATGGTGATGGCCCCGCCATTGAAGGTTTGTGTACGGCGGGTGCCGATGCGCTGCTGTTCGCGGGAGAGGAAGGTTTGCGGGGGCCGGTGGCCGAATTGGCCGCTCGTCATGCGACACATTTCGTTGTTCTGAACTGAAATGGCTGCGCATGAATTCGTGGTCAGCGGTGAATACATCCAGCTTGACCAGTTATTGAAGGTGCTGGGGCTGTGTGCTTCCGGCGGGGCTGCGCATGCGGCGGTGGAAGCGGGGCTGATCCGTGTCGATGGTGTGGTGGAAACCCGCAAGCGGGCCAAGCTGCGCCCAGGTCAGCAGGTGGCATTTGCTGGCACGCAAATCATGTTGCGTGCCTGACGCGTAGACAAAAAAAGGCGGGCGACCAGCGCCCGCCCAAGCGGAGTCTGCCCTGTTTGGCGTCAGGGCAGGAGGAAAGAGGCTTTCTCCCGCAGGGTGATCTCCGGGTTCTGTTCGGAGGTAATGGTGAAATGGATCGGATTCGAGCCACGCTTGCCGGCATCGGGCGGTGCTGCCACCACGACGTTGAAGGAGGTCAGGCCGGCGGCATCAGCATCAACTTCGCTGGCGCCGGCAATGCGTGCGCCGTTCAGGCCGTCCACCGTGATCTTGTAGCGTTGCGCCTCTTCTGAAGTGTTCATGATCTGCAGCATGAATACATTTTCAATGCTGCCATCATCGGCTTCGCGGGTCAGTACGGAACGGTCACGGATGACATCGACCTTGAGCGGAATACGATGCGCCAGGAAATAGCCGGCGACCAGCGTGATCAGGATGAGGATGGCTGTATAGACCAGGATACGCGGCCGGATGATGTGTGACAGCACGCTCTTGTGATCGAGCTTGTGTTGCATCGCATTCTCGGTGGAGTAGCGGATCAGGCCACGGGGTAGCCCCACCTTGTCCATGACCTGGTCGCAGACGTCGATGCAGGCGGCGCAGCCAATGCATTCGTACTGCAAGCCGTTGCGGATGTCGATGCCGGTCGGGCAGACGACGACACATTGTTCGCAGGCCACGCAGTCGCCGAGCGCGCTCGCATCGGTGTTTTTCTTGCGCACACCGCGCGGTTCGCCGCGCTCCGGGTCGTAGGTGATGATGAGGGTGTCCGGGTCGAACATGACGCTTTGGAAGCGGGCATACGGACACATGTATTTGCACACCTGTTCGCGCATGAAGCCGGCGAAGAGGAAGGTGAAGCCACCGTAGAGGAAGATCCACACGGTTTCCCAGGGGCCGAGGTTGTTGCTGAGTACGTTGTCGATCAACTCGTGCATGGGGGTGAAATAACCCACCAGAGTGAATCCCGTCCATAGCGCCAGTGCCCCCCAGAGGAGGAATTTGCTGGCGCGCAGGCGGAATTTGCGTGCGTTCATCGGGGCATTGTCGAGTTTCAGACGGGCATTGCGGTCGCCTTCGATCCAGTTTTCAATCCACATGAACAGTTGGGTGTATACCGTCTGCGGACAGGCATAGCCGCAGAACAGGCGGCCGGCGACTGCTGTGACCAGGAACAGCGCGTAGGCTGAAATGATGAGCAGGATGGCGAGGTAGATCACATCCTGTGGCCAGAAGACCAGGCCGAAGATATAGAACTTGCGCTCGACCAGGTGAAAGAGGATGGCCTGGCGGTCATTCCACATCAGCCAGGGGGTGCCATAGAAAATGAGCTGGGTGATGATGACCAGGGCGATGCGCCAGTTGTCAAAGAATCCACGCACACGCTTGGCGTGAATTTTCTTGCGCTTTTCGTAGAAAGAAACTTCTGCGGCTTGCCTGGGGTTTTTATGTTCTGCGTTCATTTCCATTCCGTTGAAGATGCATGCTGGAACCCGAGTGCACCGTCCATCCCGTCGCATGAAGCAAGCCTGCGGGGCAAACCAAGGGGGAATGCAGCGGGTTGGGTGGCGCCGCCGGCTGACTGAATCAGGGGAACTCTGTCAGCTGTGGGAGGCGTTTCCCGGGTTCCGTTGAAGTAATAACAATTAGCGTGCCAGCTTTTGTTTTTATATTTTTTCGAATTGAATCATTGGCTTGCCTTCTATTTGCAGGGGTGTTGTTGGCTTGTTTTGTGTAACATGACAGAATTGGCGCGTTTATTTGGCTGGGGTGACAACTTTGACATCACACTTTCTTGCGGAACTCATTTCATTTCTCGATGGATTGCCCGAGCCGCGCATCGTGATGAATGCCGATTACCGCATCATTGCTGCCAATGCGGCGTATGTGCGCGAGTTTGGCGGTGGGCGGCAAATCAGCGGCCGGGCCTGTTATGAGGTGTCGCATCGCTTCAATGTGCCGTGCGATCTGGCGGGGGAATCCTGCCCGCTCAAAATGAGCCTGGAAGCAGGGGAGCCACAGCGTGTGCTGCACCTGCACCACACGCCGACCGGGGAAGAGCACGTCATCGTCGAAACCTCGCCGGTACGCGATGAAAGTGGTGCGATTGCCTATTTTGTCGAAACCATGCGCATCGTTCGCCAAGCCAGTAGCCAGGCGGCGGCGCGGGGGCTGGTGGGGCGTTCGCCGGCATTCGTGGCGATGCTGGACAAGATGATGCGGGTGGCGCCCGCGGATGCGGCAGTATTGCTGCTCGGTGAAACCGGGACAGGCAAGGAACTGGTGGCAACCGCTATTCATGAAGCCAGTTCGCGTGCTGACGGTCCGTTTGTCGCGGTGGACTGCGCCGGCATGACGGAAACCCTGTTTGAAGCTGAACTGTTCGGGTATGAGAAAGGCGCTTTTACGGGGGCCAGTCACCGCAAGCAGGGGCTGGTTGAGGCGGCATCCGGCGGCACCCTGTTTCTCGATGAAATTGGCGAATTGCCGCTGCATCTGCAAGTCAAGTTGCTGCGCCTGCTGGAAACCGGGACTTACCGGCGGGTGGGTGGAGTGGACTGGCTGCCGGTGGATTTTCGCCTGATTTCAGCAACACACCGGGATCTGGCGGCGATGGTGGAAGCCGAGACGTTCCGCCGTGATCTGTATTTCCGCATCAATACCTTTCCCATTCATACGCCAGCGCTGCATGAACGCAGCAGCGACATTCCGTTGCTGGCAAATTCGCTGCTCGGGCGGGTCGATCGCAAGAAAAATCGGGCATTCAGTCCGGCGGCGCTTGTCTGGCTGACGCAGCAGCGTTTTCGCGGCAACATCCGCGAGTTGCGGAATCTGATTGAGCGAGCTTCGCTGCTGGCGGACGGCAACAGCATTGAGCTTGAGCATCTGACGGCCATGGCCGATACCCTGCCTGCCGCAGCGCCTTGCCTGCCCGGTAACGGCTTTGCCCTGGATCGCCTCGTTTCCCTGGATGAAGTGGAAAACCGCTATCTGGCCTGGGTGCGTCGGCACCATCAGGGTGACATGGACAGCCTGGCACGC
>JAGPIR010000015.1 GCA_018054915.1 Allobrachymonas sp. | reverse complement strand
GCTCCCGCGCTATTGCGCGTCTCCGCCGTTTACTGCCCAGATTCTGCGCACATTGTCTTCGGCGGCGCGGCGTGCAGCGGCAGCGTCGGGGCACTTGCCATCGCCCATGCCGGTGAAACCACCGCCGGGTGCGCACAGATACCGGCCGCTGGCATCGTACAGTTCATTGAAGCGGTCGCAACAGCCTGCCAGCATCTCGTACACAATCTGCCCCTTATAAGTCCATGAATGCACGGCAATTACCGGCGATTGCCGCCCGGCCGTTTCGTAAATCGCCAGGCGCTCCTGCAACCAGGCCGGTTGCGCGCCAGCACTGGATGCATGGCTGGGCGCACTGCACGCCGAAAGGACCGCCAACGCCGCAAGCATGAAACCGCAGAACAACAGGCGCATGCGCAAGGTCATGACAGACTCCCTTCACACCCCAGTCATCAGGAGGCCGTTGAACTGGCTGGCGGCATGACGGCCAGCACGCCCTGATTCATGTGCAGCCGCCGGCTGCAACGTGCGGCCAACTGTTCATCGTGGGTCACCACCACAAACGCCGTGCCATGCTGACGCGAAAGCTCCAGCATCAGTCCAAACACCTGGCTGGCGGTGCTGCGATCAAGGTTTCCGGTAGGCTCGTCGGCCAGCACGCAATCGGGGCGCGTGACCAGCGCCCGCGCAATGGCCACGCGCTGGCGCTCGCCGCCCGAAAGCTCCGACGGCCGATGCTCGGCACGTTCGGCCAACCCTACCTGCGCCAGCATCTGCAAGGCCGTTTCCCGTGCCTGGGCACGGGGTTGGCGGCGGATCCACAAGGGCATGGCCACGTTCTCGGCAGCGGTGAACTCGGGCAGCAAATGATGGAACTGGTAAACAAAACCCAGATGGCGGTTGCGCATGTCGCCTTGTTCGGCCAGGCTCAAACGGGAAAAATCCTGCCCCAGAATGCGCACGCTGCCACTGGTGGGCGCATCCAGTCCGCCCAGCATGTGCAGCAAGGTGCTCTTGCCCGATCCGGATGCACCAACGATGGCGACCGTTTCACCGGCCACCACCCGCAAATCCACGCCCTTCAGCACCGTCAGGTCGATCGACTGGCCCTCATGAAACCGCTTGGTCAGAGCCTGGGCCTCCAGCACCGGAAAAGCACCTTGGGGAGATTGCCCCGCATCATTCATAACGCAGCGCCTCCGCCGGGTTGACGCGGCTGGCGCGCCAGCTCGGATACAGGGTGGAAAGAAACGCCAGCAGCAGCGACACGAGTACCACTGGCACAATGTTGGCCGCCTGCGGGTCGCTGGGCATGCGGCTGATGAGATAGATGTCGGGCGGCAGCAGCCGCGCGTTGAACAGCCGCTCGATGAAGCCCACGATCGGGTCGATGTTGAATGCCGTCAGCAGCCCGATCAGCAATCCGGCCAGCGTGCCCACCACCCCCACCACGGCGCCCTGCACCACGAAAATCCGCATGATGCTGCGCGGCGACGCCCCCAACGTGCGCAGAATGGCAATATCGGCGCGCTTGTCCTGCACACTCATGACCAGCGTGACCAGCAGGTTGAAGGCCGCCACCAGAATGATGAGCGTGAGAATGATGGACATCATGCGCTTTTCCACCTTCACCGCGGCAAACCATGTGCGGTTCTGCTGCCCCCAGTCCACGAAATGGTAGTTGCCATTAATAGACTGCTGCAATTCTTCGGCCACCTCCATGGCCTTGTTGAGGTCGTGCAGTTTGAGCCTGATACCCGTGGGGCCTTCCACCCGGTAAATCTTTTCGGCATCTTGCATATGCATCATGGCCAGCGTGGAGTCGTATTCAAAATGCCCGGAATCAAACGTGCCGACCACCGTGACCTGCTTGAACCGTGGCGCCACGCCGGCGGGCGTGACCTGGCCATTGGGCGCCACCAGGGTCACCGTATCGCCCTGCTGCACACCCATGGCCGCTGCAAGCTGCTTGCCCAGCACCACACCGAAACTGCCTGGCGTCAACTGCTGCAAGGCCGCATCGTTGACGGCCGCCATGCTGGTGACACGGGGCTCCATGCCGGGATCAATGCCACGCACCATCACCCCGCGCATGGTATCGCCCCGCACCAGCAACGACTGGCCCGACACGAACGGCGCCGCAGCCACCACCTGCGGATGCTTGCGCACCTTTTCCATGAGCACGGAAGGATCGGTCAGCGCCTGTCCAAAGGCATCATATATTTCGACGTGCGACACCACGCTGAGCATGCGGTCGCGCACTTCCTTCTGGAAACCATTCATGACCGAAAGGACTACGATCAGCGCCCACACGCCCAGCGCGATGCCAATCACCGACGCGGCAGAAATGAAGGAAATGAAGCCATTGCGCCGCGCTGCGCGCCCCGCCCGGGTATACCGCCAGCCTATCAGCAGTTCGTATGGTGAATCCATGGGAAATGAAAGGGAAAACTCCTTGCATTGTGGCACGGCGCAAGGCCATCCATCCCGGCCGTACGTTCCGTGACAAAATCAGCCGTTTCCTGCGTTTTTCCATCTTCTCCGACCCTCTCAGACACCATGCGCATCTGTCCCCGAGACATCCCGCCCCGCAGCTGCTGGGCCCTGGAGCAGGCAGGCATCCATCCCCTGCTGGCCAGGCTTTACGCGGCACGCGGCATCACCAGCGCAACAGAGCTTGACGATGACCTGACCCATCTGTTGCCGCCGGGCGATCTGGCCGGGTCTGAACAAGCGGCGCATCTGTTGGCAGACGCCATTGCCGCCAACCGGCATATCTGCGTGGTTGCCGATTACGACTGCGACGGTGCCACGGCCTGCGCCGTTGCGCTGCGCGGCCTGCGCCTGCTCGGTGCACAGCAAACCAGCTATCTGGTGCCCGACCGCATAAGCGATGGCTATGGCCTCACCCCCACCATTGCCGACCGCGTGCACGCCCTGGGTGCAGAGCTGCTGCTCACGGTGGACAACGGCATTGCCAGTGTAGAAGGCGTGAGCCACGCACAGTCTTTGGGCCTGCAGGTCGTCGTCACCGACCACCATCTGCCAGGCGACACCCTGCCTGCTGCCAACGCGCTGGTCAATCCCAATCTGCCCAACTGCCCGTTCGCAAGCAGGAACCTGGCCGGCGTAGGCGTGATGTTTTACGTGCTGTTGGCACTGCGCAGCGAACTGCGCCGTCGAGGCGCTTTTCCTGCCCAGGAACAGCCCCGGCTGGACACCCTGCTGCCGCTGGTGGCCCTGGGCACCGTAGCCGATGTGGTGCGGCTCGACGCCAACAACCGGCGCCTGGTGGCGCAGGGTTTGAAGCGCATCCGGCGCGGCCAGCAACCGGCAGGCATGGCTGCCCTGTTTGTCGTGTCCGGGCGTGCGGTACAGACTGCTTCCACGTTCGACCTGGGCTTTGCCCTGGGGCCACGCATCAACGCCGCCGGACGGCTGGCCAACATGGGGCTCGGCATCGAACTCCTGCTCAGCGACGACGCAGTCCATGCCGCACAGCTCGGACAGCAGCTCGACACCATCAACCGCGAGCGGCGCAACACCGAAAGCGGCATGCGCGAACATGCCCTGGCCTTGGCCTGCGAATTGTTCGATACCGACGCCATGCCGCCTGCCGCCATCAGCGTATTTGACGAGCGATTTCACGAGGGCGTCGTGGGCATCGTGGCCTCGCGCATCAAGGACGCATGGCATCGGCCGGCCTTCATGTTTGCTGCCAGCGGCGCGCCCGGCAAGGCGCATGAACTCAAGGGATCGGGCCGTTCGATTGCGGGTTTTCATTTGCGCGACGCTCTGGATCTGCTGGCCAAGCGCCATCCGGGCGTGCTGCTCAAATTCGGCGGCCACGCCGCCGCCGCCGGCTGCACCGTTGCGCGCGACCAGTTTCCGGTATTCGAAGCAGCGCTCAGACAGATTGCCGGCGAATGGCTGGACGCAGCCACCCTGCAGCGCACGCTGCAGACAGACGGCGCTCTGCCGGCCGAATTTCGCCGCGCCGACATCGCCGCCAGCCTGCAGCATGCCATCTGGGGGCATGGTTTCGACGCCCCCCTGTTCAACGAGCACATGGAGGTGTTGCAGCAGCGTCTGGTGGGCGAAAAACACCTCAAGCTGCAATTGCGGCATCAGGGCAACGTGGTGGACGGTGTTTTTTTCGGCCGCACCGCCCCCTTGCCTGCGCATGCTCACCTGGCCTACCGGCTCGACATCAACCAGTGGCAGGGACAGCAGTCGGTGCAGTTTGTCGTCGAAGGTATTGAAGAAGCGTGACGCCTGTGTCCGAACAGGGTCTACTCCGCCACAGTCAAAGGGCTTTGCACCCGATCGCGCAATACACGCTCAAAGTGCGTGGGGTCGTGCGGTTTGAGCATGCTGGCCTCGCGCGGCAGGTAATAGTCCCATAGGCGCGAAATCCAGAAGCGCAGGGCCGCGGCCCGGGCCATGACTGGCAGCAGCTCCTTCTCGGTTTGGGTCAGCGGGCGCACGCGCTGATAGGCATCGAGCAGGGCCCGTGCGCGACCCGGCTCATGCACACCGTCTGCGTGAGTGATCGCCCAGTCATTGAGACAGACCCCTAGGTCGAACAGCCAGGTATCCACGCCGGCAAAATAAAAATCAAAACACCCCGTCAGCTCGTCACCTTCAAACATGACGTTGTCGCGGAACAGGTCAGCATGCACCGGGCCACGCGGCAGGGCCGCATATTCCGCAGTTGCGGCCACCTGGTTCTGAAAAACAAGCTCATTCTGAAGCAAAGCCTGCTGGCCGGCATCCAGATGCGGTATCACCAGCGGGGCCGTTTCGTTCCGCCATTGCAGGCCGCGCAGATTGGGCTGCTGCATGGCAAAGTCCTGCGCGGCCAGATGCATGCGCGCCAGCAGCTCTCCCAACTTGGCGCAATGCATGGCAGCAGGCTGCAACACGCTTTGCCCGCGCAATTTGTCAACCACGGCGGCCGGTTTGCCACACACGGTGAACAGGATTTCATCAGCCGCATTGGCCTGCGGCAATGGAACCGGAATGCCACGCCGCGCCAGATGCCGCATCAGATGCAGATAAAACGGCAACTGCGCATGACTCAACCGCTCAAACAGTGTGAGCACGTACTCGCCCCGGTCGGTGGTAGCGAAGTAATTGGTATTTTCGATTCCGCCCGCGATGCCGCGCAATTCGCGCAGTTCACCAATGGCAAGCTGATCAAACAGGGGGCGGGCAGCCTTCAGGGTCACTTCGGTAAATACAGCCATGGATCATCCATATGACAACACGTTTGCGCCCATCCTCTGCAGGCATGCA
The DNA here is from genome assembly GCA_018054915.1 of Allobrachymonas sp. Classification (GTDB taxonomy): domain Bacteria; phylum Pseudomonadota; class Gammaproteobacteria; order Burkholderiales; family Burkholderiaceae_C; genus Brachymonas. The sequence goes on along the minus strand of JAGPIR010000015.1, from coordinate 8,037 downwards.
GCGGGCGCACCGGATTCAGACGGGCCGGCCGGCCTCAAAAACTGAGCACCTTCCAGACACGTTTTCCGCCCTGGTCGCCATAATTGCCCGGCTGGCCGCTGCGGGCGTCGGGCACGATGTTGTACTGTGGCGCATTGTTGGCAGGGGTGACAGTGATGCTTTTGGTATCGGCCCCTTCACGCACCTCTTCGATGGTCGCGCCCGCATCGCTGTGGCGAATAAATGCGCCTGGCTTGCCTTTTTCATCGGCCATCGTCCCGGCATTTCCGGAATGTAACTGCCCTGCCGCGCTGGCAGCAGAGGCGGACGGCTCGGCAGAAGCCTGCGCCCACGCGGCTGGCTGGCTGATGATCAACAACACGGCAAGAAGACGGGGAATGGTTTTCACGCGATACGCTCCATAAGCAGGGCTGCCGGCAGCGCCATATCCGCAAAGGAATGAACCCTGCCTGCCGAAAGCAAGCGTCATTTTAGACGCCTGCCTGCGCCCGTACGGAAAGCATTACCCGAAGAAGTCTGCGGGACTCATACGAACCGCTTCTGCGGCCAATCGCGCGGCAGGGTCATGCAGCAGGGCCTGGCTGTTTTTGACCGGCTCTTCCTGGTGCATCTGGCCTTGCGCTAGGGCTCCCGGTGCTTGTGTTTGCGTGCAGAAATGCAGGCACAATGCCGCAATGCACGCCAACAACACCGTCCAGCCAACCGCCACGCCCGCCAATCCCATGCTGCTGTTGGTCGATGGTTCCAGTTACCTCTACCGGGCCTTCCATGCCGGCGGCGACTGGCGCGTGACCCTGCCCGACGGCAGCCGCCAGCCCACGGGCGCGCTGCGCATCATGGTCAACATGATGCAGTCGCTGACCAAGGAATATCCAGCCATCTGGGCGGCCTGCGTGTTCGACGCCAAGGGTGAAACTTTTCGCCACGCGCTCTATGCCGACTACAAGGGCCACCGCCCGCCCATGCCCGATGATCTGCGCAGCCAACTCGACCCCATTCACGAATTGGTGCGCCTGCAAGGCTGGAAAGTGCTGGCCATTGAGGGCGTGGAGGCCGATGATGTCATTGGCACCCTGGCCAAAGCCGCGGCCGCGCAAGGCATCGATGTCATCATCTCCAGCGGCGACAAGGATCTGAGCCAGTTGGTGGATGCGCACATCACCGTAATCGACACGATGAATGGCAAACGACGCGATGCCGCCGGAGTGGAGGGCGAATTCGGCGTTCCGCCTGCCCAGATGATCGACTTCCAGACCCTGGTGGGCGATGCCACCGACAACGTGCCAGGCGTGCACAAGGTGGGCCCCAAGACCGCCGCCAAGTGGCTGCAGCAGTATGGTTCACTCGATGCCTTGGTGGCCGATGCCGCCAACATCAAGGGCGCGGCAGGTGAAAACCTGCGCCAGGCGCTCGACTGGCTGCCCGTCGGAAAGCAGCTGGTCACCATCAAAACCGATTGCGACCTGAGCGGCCATGTCGATGGGTTGCCACAACTTCAGGCGCTGACCAAACAACCTGCTGACACCGCCGCATTGCGCGATTTCTACCAGCGTTACCAATTCAACAGCCTGCTGAAAAAACTGGATGCAGATGCCGCACAAGGCGGCAATCCAAACCGCACCCCTCTCTTGCCAGGTTTTGCCACGGACGTCGCCACACCGGCAGCCAGCCCGGCGCTGACGGCGCCCGTTCACTACACCACGGTCACCAGCTGGGAGGTATTCGACGACTGGCTGGCGCGTATCACGCAGGCTGGACTCACCGCCCTGGATACCGAAACCACCTCGCTCAACGCCATGCAGGCGCAAATTGTGGGTCTGAGCCTGTGCGTCACGCCGGGCCAGGCTGCCTACATTCCGCTGGCGCACAACGGTGCAGACGCGCCAGAGCAACTGCCCTTGCAGCAGGTGCTCGAAAAACTGCGCCCCTGGCTCGAAGATGCCAGCAAGCGCAAACTTGGTCAGCACATCAAATACGACAGCCATGTGTTTGCCAACCACGGCCTCACGGTGCAGGGCTATGTGCACGACACCATGCTGCAAAGTTACGTGCTGGAGGCGCACAAGCCGCACAATCTGGAAAGCCTGATGCAGCGCCACCTGGGGAAAAGCGGCCTCAGCTACGAAGACCTGTGCGGCAAAGGTGCCAGCCAGATTCCGTTCAGCCAGGTGGCGGTGGAACAGGCGGCCCCCTATGCCTGCGAAGACGCCAACTATTGCCTGCAGGTGCATCAGGTGCTATGGCCGCAAATCACCGCCAGCCCGGCACTGCTGCACATCTATGAACTGGAAATGGCCACCAGCGCCGTGCTGCTGTGCATGGAACGCACCGGCGTAGCCATCGACGCCCGCCAACTGGCCGTGCAGGGCAACGAACTCGGCAAACGCATGCTGGCGCTGGAACAGGAAGCGCACGCGCTGGCCGGGCAGCGCTTCAACCTGGGCTCGCCCAAGCAGATTGGCGAAATCTTTTTCACACAGCTGGGCCTGCCCGTTCTCAAGAAAACGGCCAGCGGCGCCCCCAGCACCGATGAAGAAGTACTGGAAAAGCTCGCCGAAGATTTCGCGCTGCCCCGTGCCATTCTGGAATACCGCAGCCTGGCCAAACTCAAGAACACCTATACCGACAAGCTACCCGGCATGGCCGACCCCGTCACCGGCCGGGTGCACACCAATTACGCCCAGGCCGTAGCTGTTACCGGGCGATTGGCCAGCAACGAACCCAACCTGCAGAACATACCGGTGCGCACAGCCGAAGGCCGGCGCATCCGCGAAGCCTTCGTGGCTGCACCGGGACATGTCATTGCCAGCGCCGACTACAGCCAGATCGAGCTGCGCATCATGGCGCACATCAGCGAAGATCCCGCGCTGATCCGCGCTTTCGAAACCGGCATGGACGTACACCGCGCCACGGCAGCCGAAGTATTTGGCGTAGCGCCCGATCAGGTCGATAGCGAACAGCGCCGCTATGCCAAGGTCATCAACTTCGGCCTCATCTACGGCATGAGCAGCTTCGGCCTGGCCAAGGCGCTGGGCATCGACAACACCGCAGCACGCAACTACATCCAGCGCTATTTCGAGCGCTACCCCGGCGTGCAGGCGTACATGGAGCGGGCACGCCAGCAGGCCCGGGAACAGGGTTATGTCGAAACGGTGTTTGGCCGGCGCCTGTACCTGCCCGACATCAACAGCCCCAACGGCCCGCGGCGCAACGGCGCCGAGCGCGCCGCCATCAACGCGCCCATGCAGGGTACGGCGGCCGACCTGATCAAGATGAGCATGGTGGAAGTACTGCGCACGCTCAATGCGCAACAGCGCGCCACCCGCATGATCATGCAGGTACACGACGAGCTGGTGTTTGAAGCGCCCCTGTCCGAGGCGGACTGGGTACGCGTTGAAATTCCACGCATCATGGCCAGTGTGGCGCAATTGCGTGTGCCGCTGCTGGCAGAAATTGGCGTGGGTGACAGCTGGGAAAAGGCCCATTAAAGACCGATTGGATTTGCTCGGGCATGCCCGCCAGGCATTCCCGCAGCAGCCTCTTGCCGTCACCCGCCGGAATAATGGGAAAACACGTTCTATAATGCCAGCTGCGCCGGTTTAGCTCAGTTGGTAGAGCACCCGCCTTGTAAGCGGTAGGTCGTCAGTTCGAGTCCGACAACCGGCACCAAACAACAATCCAAAGTAGTCCAATACCATCCTGAAACCCGCATGTTTCCTAGCATTGCGGGTTTTTTGTTGTCCAACGTAGTCCGTCTGGTTACACTGACATACCGTCAATTTGCCGGTATTTTTGACGGTATATGGCGGCACCGTCTCCAGCAGATAAGCAACGCCTCATGCACTGGGAGTTGTGCTTTGCAGATGTATTACTGAAGCGTGGCGGCTTTGACTTAATCTTGGGTAATCCGTTGAGCAAGGTCGTATCCCGCTCGCTCAAGCGAGAGGTGACTGAGGGCCGAGTTCAACGCGAAGCGGTTGTGATTCATGCCAGGATGTCAGAAGCCGAGTCTGCCTTTTATACAGCAGTCACGAAAAAAATTCGCGATTACTGCGCCGAGATGGAAGTGAGCGAAGGGTTCATGCTGACCATCCCGCAAAAGCAAATTTCAAGCTCAATGGCTGCCGCATGTCAGGGTTGGCTTGGGCGAGTGGCGTTGGATCGAGACATGAAATTTATCGACGACAGAGGTTGACAGCGCTTTGGCGTTTCAAGTTAGCGGTGTATTTGCATAGGTCTCGGTCAGAATGTGCTGCTCTCGGCAGAGCGGTTGATGAGGGGGGTCGGCAGGCTTTGGGTTTCGATAATCTCTAAGAACTCCTCTAAATCCATCGTTTGGCGCTGGGCTGCGCTCAGGTCTTCATAATCCAGCTCCGTCATATATTTTTGACCCCACGGGGTCATATTTCGTATTAATGTGGCAGTTTGCGCTTAAATTACCCTTACAGGGTCAAAATATTGACTTGATCTGCCTATTTCGTTAAAATTTGTCCTCTTGGGGGCAATCTATGAAGATCAATGATGTGACTCTGGCTGAACTGGCATTGGTGCTGAGTGCCGAGCGCAAGCGCCAGAAACTCTCTCGAGAAGACGCAGCTGCGGTGTGTGGCGTCAGCACGTCTTTTATTCGTGATGCAGAGTCGAATCCAGAGAACTGTTCGCTTGGAAAACTAGCAAAGCTCATCAACGGATTGGGTCTGAGCCTTGAGGTCGCTGGTCTTGAGGTCGCGCGAACTGGGTTGCCAAAACTAGAGCGAGGGCGAGGGCTTACCCCTCCAACCAAGACAGGTCCCCTAGAACTGATAACTGCAGCAATGGGGGGGCGGCGCCAAGCCGACTTTGGCGTTCCAGATTCGCAGCTTGTTGAGCGTGCCAAAGGGGGGCTTTCAGACCTGATCCCTCAAGGGCCGGGTCAGCCAACTACTGGGTTGGGTCTGGCGTCACTGGTTGCCCAGCGCGGTATCAAGGGCAAATCGAAGGGTGAGCCATCATGATCCGGTTGCGGGTGTGGGCCAATGAATTGCCCATGGGCTGGTTCGGACACGAAGCGGGACAGTACTTCTTTCAGTATGACGAGGACTGGCTGAATTCTGCGCACGCCTATGCACTGGCCCCGCAATTTATCTTGCGTCCCGAACCTCACTTGGGTGAGCCAGTCAAGACCTTCTTTGCGAACTTGCTGCCTGAGGGTGCCGCGCTGGAAGAGATCTTGAGCGCGATACACATGAGGGATGCCAGCCCATTCGAAATCATTGGCCAGTTGGGTGAAGAGTTGCCCGGTGTGCTGTCTGTGCGTGCAGAAGGGAATGTTCCTTCCGGGCAGCAGCAGTACAGCCCGTTGACCAAAGAGGCGTTGAGCCAACGCATCAAGGATCGCGATCAACAAAAACCGCTGCTCACCTCCAATGATCAAAGCAGCATGTCATTGCCGGGGGCACAGGACAAACTTGGTCTGCGCTATGACGCACGCCGAGACCGGCTTTATGACAGCGTCGGAAGCACACCAACCACGCACATCGTCAAGCCAGACACGCGGCTGGTGAAATTCCAACCAAGCGCCATCAATGAATACCTGTGCATGCGACTGGCTGCTGCCATCAAGTTGCCGGTACCGCCGGTCCATCTCATCCAAGTGCCCGAGACGGTTTACATCGTCCAACGCTATGACCGCATCGTGTCGGGCGACATCGTCAAGTGCCTCCATCAGGTCGATGGCTGTCAGTTGCTGGGTCTGGGGCAAGACTGGAAATACGAGCGTCAAGGACTGGTTAGCCTCAAGCGTATCGTTGAAGCGCTCCGTGGGTTGCAGTTGCCAGCCAAAGATCTGCTCAGTTTCCAACGCTGGGTCATGTTCAACTACCTCATCGGCAACAGCGATGCTCATGCAAAGAACATCTCAGTCTTGATTGATGAGACTGGCTATGCGCTTGCGCCCTTTTATGACCTGCTGTGCGTGCAGGTGTATGGCGATGACCGCCTTGCGTTGTATATCGGTGACGAAGACCAATACGCGAGCATAGGCGCCCACTCTTGGGAGGCATTCTGTGAAGACTGTGGATTTAGCGTCAAATCAACCATGACGCTGTTCAGAAAGATGGCGCAAGATGTGGCAAAGGCTTGGGCCACAGTCACCGCGCAAGCCACGGTAGACTTTGCTCTCTCGCGGCCGGAACTGGGGTTGATTCAATCCATCACCATGGTCATTGAAACCAACTGTTCGGCAGCACTATCGATGACGACGAAACGCTGACAGGCATCAGCATGTCGCGCGCACTTGTTTGACAAGCCCATGCAGAGTATTTTTGGCAAACCTATGGAGACAGGCCATGATTGATGGATTGATTGCAGGAAGGATCTACGGCGATCCACAAAGCCGGGTTGACGCCAACGGAAAGACTTACAGCGTAGGCAAGGTCAAAGCCGCCACAAGCGGGGGCGAAAATTTATTGGTGTCGGTGATCGTCTTTGACGATGCGGCCCAGCAGTTTCTGGCACTGGGTGACGGTGACAGCGTGGCGCTGGCGGGCAGCTTGACGCCAAAAGTATGGACGGACAAGGAGGGCCAGCAGCGCCCCGGCTTGGACATGCAGGCGCATCAAGTTCTGACGGTGTATCAGATGAACAAAAAACGGCATCAAACAAGGGATGAGGAATAACGGCTGCAAAACCGTCGAACGCACAAAAATCAATCGCCACAAAACCCATAACGCCAGAAGAACAAGTGGCTATGGATTGGAAGCGCCTCGGCATGGTAGTAGGCGCCCGCCAACTGGTACTGATGCTGTTTGGATCAACGCTCAAAAACACCAATGGGCGGGCGTTTCTGCCGGAGCAAGCTCTAACGGAGGGTGTTCGGATTGACCCGGTATTGAGCCACGCACCGCAAAGGTCCACACGGCACGATGAATGCGCAATTCACAGGGTTATGGGCGTTTGCCTATAATCCCGAAACAATGTTACGCCGGTTGGTCGCAATTTTCTCCTTGATGTTCATCTTTGGCGCAAGCGTGTATGCGTCAGACTTGGGTTCGGGCGCACGCAGCCTGGATATCGCTGGCGACACCCACTGGATGCAGGTTCTCAACGGCCAAGAACTGGCCAAAAAACCGGCCAATCCCGATACAGGCCCCGATCCTGTCAGTGACAACCTGGCAAACACAGAACTCTCTGACTGGCCCGATGCCCATGAAAGCAGATTGCATTCTCTGCATTTCAGTCCACGGCTGGTGCTGACGCAGTTTTTCGTCGCAGCGCCCTCACTGCCCTGGCCCTATCTGGCGGCACCACAGCGCCCGCCTTGTCTCGCTTGACCTGTTGGCTTAATCCGGCTGGGCTCGGCCTGCGTTTCGCCTGAACAATCATTGCCTTTCACGTTTCGGCCTGACAGACAGGGCCGCCCTTCCCAAACTCGATCGCAGATTGTTGGGTCTACCTGACGATCAGCGATACATTCAAGCAAATTTCATTATGAACACTCCATTCAACACCCTTTCGCGCCTGGGTTCTGCACAATCTGAAGCCGTCATACGGGAACGCAACCGCGTGCTGCGCAACACTTACTGGCTGCTGGCTTTATCCATGGTGCCCACCATCCTCGGCGCCTGGCTGGGCGTGACCACGGGCATTGCCGCCCTGATGTCTGGCGGCATCGGGATGGTGGTTTTTCTGGCGGGCGCATTCGGGTTCATGTTCGCCATCGAGAAGACCAAAGATTCAGCGGCCGGTGTTCCGGTGCTGCTGACATTCACCTTTTTCATGGGCTTGATGTTGTCGCGCCTGATTGGATCGGTTTTGGGTTTGGCCAACGGGGCCAGCCTGATCATGACCGCCTTTGCAGGCACTGGCGCCATCTTCCTTGGCATGGCTTCGCTGTCTTCCATCATCAAGCGCGACCTGAGCGCCATGGGCAAGTTCCTGTTCGTTGGCGTCATCATGCTGCTGGTGGCAGGCATTGCAAATTTCTTCATTCAGTCAAGCGCCTTAATGATGACCTTGTCCGTGCTGTCCATCGGCATTTTCTCTGCCTTCACCCTTTAC
>JAGPIR010000171.1 GCA_018054915.1 Allobrachymonas sp. | reverse complement strand
GCCGCCCTGCGCGAAGCCGAGCAAACCCGCAGCGCCTACCTGGCAGAAACCCAACGCACCCTCAGCGAGCGCCAAGCCCAAGCCGACCTCAAACGCCAGCAAAGCCACCAAGAACTGGCCAAAGCCACCCAACGCGAACAACTCACCACCCTCACCACCCCCGTAGCAGGCACCGTGCAACAACTGGCCCTGCACACCGAAGGCGGCGTAGTCACCGAAGCCCAAGCCCTCATGGTCATCGTGCCCGACAGTGCCAGCGTGAGCGCGGAAGTGACGCTAGAGAACAAAGACATCGGGTTCGTGACGGAAGGCCAGGACGTGGCCATCAAGCTCGAGACCTTCCCCTTCACAAGGTACGGCACGGTGAAAGCCAGCGTGGACAAGGTCACGCAGGACGCGGTGAACGACGAAAAGCGCGGAGCGATCTTCCCGGCCCTGTTGAAACTGCACCAAACCACGATCGACGTGGACGGCAAGCCCATCAAGCTGGCGCCGGGGATGAATGTGACGGCGGAGATCAAGACCGGGCAGAGAAGAGTGATTGAGTACCTGCTCAGTCCGATTCAGCGGGCCGGGAGTGAGAGTTTGAGGGAGCGGTGACCCCACCCACCACCGAATACATGCACATCAATATCTGGAGGAAACCCCTATGAACAACATGCAGTTTGACGAAGCGACACAAACCCACCGGGGCACCTTGGGGCGCTACCGCTGGAACGCAGAGGCACCAGGCCAGACATTCACGGGGTTCAACAAGCCCCTGCAGGTCACGCCTGACTGGTTGGACCAGTCGCGCCGAGACGTGTTTGCAAGCTTTGCAGGCTATTGGCAAAACCCGTGGAACAACGACGGTGGCTGGCAGACCGCCATGGCCAAGCCCTGGGCCTCTCGGGGGCAAACCGAGACGCAGGCGCACATGCCATCCACCCAGACCACCGATGGCGCGCTGCACCAGCTGGTGCAAGCCATGGCGGGGTTTGCGCCAGCGCCAGCGGCCAGCACAGGGGGCTTGAGGGTGGAGTCGTATGCCCCGATGCAGATGTGGGGGGTGGACGGTGGCGCATAGAAAGTCTCCCACCTACTGTCAAATCACCATGGCGCTATGTATGGGTGCTGCGTGCCTGATGACGCTCACAGCTTGCGAAAAACAGGTCAACCCTAATGACTTGCCCGTGAGCTATTGGGCAGACCCAAAAAGCCTGAAGGAAGACGGGTTCGGCTACGCCAACGCTTGCTCGCTGGCCAGCGCCCAGGCCATCCTCAAGACCGGACTGCCGTTTCCCAACTACGGCACGCAGGACGAATTGGCTGCCGACGGTACAACGATTCGGCAACGCATCAAAACCGTGGATGTGTGGCTGGGCGGCACCCGCTTTGTTTTCCCCGCCGCGCTGGTGTCCAGCAGCGGCTACCCCGCGCACAACCCCAATCGTTTTGATGGCCTGCAAGGCACCTTGCCTCACTTTTATCCCAAGGGCCCCCATGCGCCTGTGAAGGACGGAATGGGTGCCATGGTGGATGTGAAGTTCGTTTGTTCGATGGATGCACGGTATGTGAACTACAAAAGGGCGCAATCCAACGAAGAAGCGATTGAGCGAGTCGTCAGCACATACCAAGAACGTGCACGCAGCTCGGTCGCCCCTGGCGTCGTGAGTGTCAGTGTCCGGGAGGACCTGGGCATGACGGAGGTGCTGCTGGATCGCGGCAGCGAGGCGCACAACCAACGCTATTGGGAAGCCACGTATTTTCCCTTGCGTCGGGAACTGAAAGACACCGAAGGTGGTGTCAGTCCGATTACCTGTCGTATCAGACATGACCCCACGCAAAAGCGCTACGGCGGCGTAGGCCACACCTGTAGCGCAGGAATCGGCATGGTGCCGCATGCCCATGCCTCCATCACCATTTACGTATCCCATCTGGAGCACATGCCCAGCATTTTTGACCAGGTTCAGCAAGTCATCCTCAACGCTAAGAAAGCAGCACAGTAACCATGCCTACCTCATTCCAATTCAACAGCACCCAACTGGCAGAAATCAAACGCTTGCGGGACATTGCCACGCGACCTGAAAACAAACAGGTCCCTGGCGGCGGTGCCGACCTGTACCGCTACATCTTCAAGGCTGTGACCGGCATTGATGTGACGCAAAGCATGCTGAGCACCCCTATCGACACGGTATGGCAGGCCAATGGCAACGCTCCTATGCCCGATGAAAACCGCAAGGCGTTGACATGGCTTTATGGGGCCTTGCAGGTCAATACCGACGTGGGTGCCTTTTCCACAGTCATCCGCGAATACAACATTCGCCAGGGGGAGTTACGCGGCAAAGGCACGTTCACCAAACAGCAACTGGACGAGGCATCCAATGCCGTCGCGGTACTCTTTGCCAACAGCATTCTGAGTCCAACAATCGATGGTCAAGACAACCCCAGCTACCACAAGCTCCCCAGCATCCAGGAAATCGGCAACACCGATCTCAACGGGGTACGAAACACGCTGTATCCCGGCAACGAAACGCCTGGCACTGAGCTGTATCTGAATCAGGCTTGGCCCGGCATCGTCATGCTGGGCTCGCTGGGTGGGCAATACACAGATCGTCTGCTGCGCTACGACGACAACCAGCCCGTGGTTCTGGATTCGTTGGCCGATTTCAAAAGCATGCTTTTTGCGTGGGATTCCTTCAAGACAGCCTTTGACAAGACGCCTCTCACTTCTGTCACTTTGTCAGATGCCTTGATCGCATTGAACTGGCCTGCATCACTGGTTGCCACAGCAGTTGGCGAGTACACGGCCAACGGGGCGACCAGTCTCGCGCAGTTTGTGTTCAGTACGCTGGCGGCCAGGCAGAATGTCGACGCTAAAGCGGCTCTCGACGTCATCGCGAAAGTCGGCAGCCACAAGTTCCTGGACATGCTCATGGGCGCCGTGCAGGGCAAGAACCTGATCGGCACAACCCAAACAGATGCGCAGTTTGCTGCCAATGCTCGGGGCTTTCTGGGTGCCCTGAGCCCTGACCAATTGCAATCGCTCAAGGCCGGATTGCTGCCCTTGTCGGCAATCGCCTTGGCGAATAAGGCAATGGAAGACACAGCCGATGGAGCAAGTACGCGCGCGGCGCTGGCGGCGTTGAGTGTGGTGGGGGTGCAGGTGAGCCCTGAGGTGGCTGCGCGGGTCAGTCTGTACAACCCAGCCACTAATACGGGCCAGCTTACTGAAGAATGGATCACTGACCGTGCTGCCTTCACCACGCTGTTCTATGAGCAGCAACAGCGCGGGGGCGGCATCCTCCCCGGCACCCAAAACATCGCCTACATCGATAAAACCAGCAACACACAAATTCTGGTGGGCGCTGGCAGCGCGCAGCGCATTCAATACATTTTTGGTGGCAGCGCAGATGAGTTGATTGAAGGCCAGGGCTTTGCAGACCACCTCTACGGCGGTGCAGGCAACGACACGCTGTCCGGCCAAGGCGGTGCAGACTACCTCGAAGGCAACTCTGGCAACGACATCTTGGACGGAGGCGCAGGCAGCGACACCCTGCTGGGCGGCGAGGGCAACGACACCTACCGCCTCCAAACCGGCTCGGGTGGCATCGACACCATCACCGACACCCAAGGCACCAACGTCATCGAAGTCAACGGCACCGCCGTCAAAGGCGCCTTCAGCCTGGTGGAAGGCATGGGTGGCGACATCTACTACAGCGCTGACAAGGCTT
>JAGPIR010000170.1 GCA_018054915.1 Allobrachymonas sp. | reverse complement strand
CCGCCGCGCGCCACCAGTTCGGCATGCGTGCCTTCTTCGACGATGCGCCCCTGATCGAGCACCCCCAGGCGATCCATGGCCGCAATGGTCGAGAGCCGGTGCGCAATCGCAATCACCGTCTTGCCCTCCATGAGCCGGTACAGACTTTCCTGGATGGCCGTCTCGATTTCGCTATCCAGCGCGCTGGTGGCCTCGTCCAGCAACAAAATCGGCGCGTTCTTGAGCATGACGCGTGCAATAGCGATGCGCTGGCGCTGGCCGCCGGAAAGCTTCACGCCCCGCTCACCCACTTGCGCGTCATAGCCGGTTCGGCCCTGGCTGTCGCGCAATTCAAGGATGAAGTCGTGCGCCTGGGCCCGGCGCGCGGCCTCCACCATTTCGGCCTCGGTAGCCTCGGGACGGCCGTAGAGGATGTTTTCACGGATTGTGCGGTGCAGCAGGGCCGTGTCCTGCGTGACCATGCCAATAGTCTGGCGCAGACTTTCCTGCGTGACCTGGCGAATGTCCTGCCCATCAATGCGGATACCACCCGTTTGCAGGTCGTAAAAGCGCAGCAGCAACCCCACGAGCGTGGACTTGCCCGCGCCCGAGGGGCCGACCAACCCAAGCTTTTCACCAGGGGCAAGGGTGAGATTCAGGTCGTGAATGACGGGCCGGCATTTCCAGGCTGCCTCCTGCCGCATTGCTGCAGGAGGGGCAATCCCCCTAGCGGGCGTTGCACCGCCCGCCTGCACAGCAGGCGCCTCGTAGGCAAACGTGATGGCATCAAACACCACTTCACCGTTCTGCACCCTCAGGGGCTGCGCATCGGGCGCATCCACCACCTTGTTTTCGCGGCTGAGCATGTTCAGCCCATCGCGCACGGTTCCAATGTGCTCGAACAGCATGGTGCTTTCCCACATCACCCAATGCGCCATGCCATTAAGCCGCAGCGTCATGGCGCAAGCGGCCGCAACCGCCCCGGCAGTGATCTGCCCTCGACTCCACAGCCACAGCGCCAGCGCAGCCGTACAGCCAATCAATCCAATGGTCAGCACATTGTTGCCAAGGTTCACGCCCGTGACCAGCCGCATCTGGGCATGCACCGTCCGCATGAATTCCTGCATGGCTTCCTTGGCATAGTGCGCCTCACGCCCCGCATGCGAAAAAAGTTTCACGGTGTGAATATTGGCATAGGCGTCGGTGATGCGCCCGGTCATCAGCGAACGGGCATCGGCCTGTTTCTGCGCCACGCGCGCCAGGCGCGGAATGAAGAACGCCAGAGCACCGACGTACAGCATCAGCCACACGCCAAATGGCAGCAACATGAGCGGGTGGAACTGCCCCACCATCGCCACCAGCGTGGCGAAATACACCGTGACGAACACCATCACATCACCCAGGATGTTGCACATGTCGCGTACGGCCAGCGCCGTTTGCATGACCTTGGCGGCCACCCGGCCAGAAAATTCATCCTGATAAAAACCCATGCTCTGACGCAGCATGAGGTGGTGGTACACCCAACGCAAACGCATGGGCACGTTGCCAGCAAGCACTTGATGCTGCACCAGGGTGTGCAGGCCAGTCAGCAATGGAATGCAGGCCGTTGCCAATGCCAGAAAAAGCAGCGTTCGCCCCTCGCGCTGCCACAACTCCGCCGGAGCCACGCTGGCCAGCCAATCAACAATGCGCCCCAGAAAACCGAACAGCAAGGCTTCCAGTACCGCCACCGTGGCGGTAAGGGCAATGAGCGCAGCAAAATGCCACCCCATTCCGTGCAGGGAGTAGCGTACAAACCCCCAGAACGACGATGGCGGAATGCCTGCTTGCGGATACTGGCCGCCCAACTCAGGATAAGGATTGATGAGATTTTCAAAAAAACGCAGCATGTCGGATGTCAGAAATGGCCCGATGCCAAGCCGTCGCCAGCAATGACAGATACAACAGAAATGCACGGAGGCAACCTGATTATCGGCGCCTGAAACAATCCGGGAAGATCAGCGCCCAAAAAGAAGCGATACGGCCGCACGACCTGAATGCCGCTTCATTCAGCCACGCGTAATACATATGCGGCGTAGAACGGCACGCCTGTCAGCAGGGTAAAACCCATGCTCACTAGGGCATTGGGCACACCATAACCGGCCATGATGTCATGCGTTTGCACCAGGTGAAGGCGCTCATGTGCTTCCCTGAATTCGCTCAACCGCTTCAGCCCCCATCGCAGGCTGGCGCCGGTCTGACGCAGACTGGGGTGCCAGATTGCATTGCCGGTTGCCGCCATGCAAAAGGCATCCAGCACCATGAATGAACCTTCCGGTGCCTGCTCCCCCACGACACGCAACACGCTCCGCATTTGGTCAGCATCCAGATACATGCTCACGCCTTCCATCATCAGGAACAGCGGCTGCTCGCCACCGTGCGACAGTTGCAACTGCTCCCACCAGTCCGGCCTGCTCACATCAACCGCAAGAACGCGATGACGTGCATTGAGCGGCGGCAGCAACTGTTCGCGTACAGCCACCACCTCGGGCAAGTCGGCATCGGTCATGCGAGTCTGGCCATTGTCCAGCCACTGGAAATACTGGCTCAGGCCGCAACCGATATTGACAAAGTGGGCATCCGGATGTGCCCGCATGAAGCTTTGCGCCTGGTCACGGAAAAAACGGGTACGTGCCAGCACGCCCCACATGCTGTGGCGATCGGTCACCCAACGCGTACCGTCATCGCCAATGGCCTGCAACGTGGCAGCGGCAAAGCGATCGTTGATCGCCACGGAAGGGAAAAGTGCATCACCTAACGCCCGGCCAGCCAGCGTAATGCGCAGAGTCGAACACACTGCACGCCAAGCACTGGCTAGCTCGGCCGCCGATGCATGCGTTTCCTGAAGGTATTTTTTGGTGGGAGTTGCCATTTTTTTACAAACTCCTTCACTCATACCATACTGCCGACGTCTGCCTCATGCAACCATACTATCCCGGATGGGTTCCGCAAGGCCAAACGCACCAGCATGGAAATGCGTTTGACAAGATGTCCCTATCCGGAACAGACGGTGCATGCCTGCAACTGCACCGGCAGCGTGCCTCTCAACCATGTCCAGGGAAGTTTCCCTGCCACACCCGCTTGCACGCCGGCGTCCCACGGGTACACAGAGTCCGCCAGGAACGATTTGAGACCCTGCGCCTTACTTCAACGCCTTAAAGCGCATGCGATGCGGGCGTGCACCGTCTTCACCCAGACGCTTGACCTTGTCAGCCTCGTACTCCTGGTAGTTTCCGTCGAAGAACACCCACTGGCTGTCGCCTTCGGCCGCCAGAATGTGCGTACAGATGCGGTCAAGGAACCAGCGGTCGTGACTGATCACCATCACGCTGCCGGCAAATTCGAGCAGCGCATCTTCGAGCGCGCGCAGGGTTTCCACGTCCAGGTCATTACTGGGTTCGTCCAGCAGCAACAGGTTGCCGCCCTGCATGAGGGTTTTGGCCAGGTGCAGGCGGCCGCGTTCGCCGCCCGAGAGCAGGCCGACCTTTTTCTGCTGATCACCGCCGTTGAAGTTGAATCGGCCGCAGTAGGCACGGCTGGGCATCTGGAATTTGCCCACAGTGAGAATATCCAAACCACCCGAGATGTCTTCCCAGACGGTCTTGTCGTTGCTCAGGTCGTCACGGCTCTGGTCCACAAAGGCCATTCTCACGGTCTTGCCGATGGTGACTTCGCCACTATCGGGGGCCTCCTTGCCCGCAATG
>JAGPIR010000169.1 GCA_018054915.1 Allobrachymonas sp. | reverse complement strand
TGCACGTCATCGTGGTGCATCTGGGACTGCTTGGCGCCAGCCGCATCCGTCAGGTGAATCTGCTGCAGCAATTCATTGATCGGGAGGTGCCTGACAGCGCTCCCCTGCTGGTTGCTGGTGATTTCAATGATTGGAACAAGAGACTCCGCGCGATCATGGCCGATAACGGATTGCATGATGAATGCCACACCCCTGGTTGTCTGACTTATCCCGCGCGCCTTCCGCTGACGCAGCTCGATCATGTCTATGCGCGTGGTCTGTCGCGGGTCCGGCAATTTGTGCCACAGCGCGGGCATCTTGCCGAACATATGGGTTTGCGCAACTGGGCGCACCTGTCCGACCATTTGCCATTGGTGGCAGAATTCAGCCTGTTGTGAAACAACGCCCGGGATTTTTCCCGCACGCGTGTCCGGTTCCTGCCATATCTTGCTTTCCCTCATGAAAAATCAAAAAGAACCCGTATCTTCCCGTTCGCATGATGACACCGACGGAACACCCGTTTCGGTAAAAATTCGTGAGCGCCTGCTGGCTGCTCGTAAGCGCTTTCATGCCAACGACAACATTGCCGATTTTCTGCAACCCGGTGAACTGGAGGCTTTGCTCGACGAAGTCACCGGCAAGATGCAGGGCGTTCTTGACAGCATGGTCATCGATACCTGTAATGACCACAACACCGAAGACACGGCCCGGCGCGTCGCCAAGATGTACGTGCAGGAAGTGTTTTCCGGCCGTTATGTCCAGCCGCCTGAAATAACCGAATTTCCCAACGCGGAAGCACTCAATGAACTGATGATCGTGGGCCCCATTACGGTGCGCAGCGCCTGTTCGCACCATCTTTGCCCGATTATCGGCAAACTGTGGATCGGTGTCCTGCCTGACAAGCAGACCAACGTTATCGGTCTGTCGAAATACGCCCGGTTGGCGGAATGGGTCATGGGACGGCCGCAAATCCAGGAAGAGGCCGTTGTGCAGCTTGCGGACCTGATTCAGGAAAAAACCCGGCCGGATGGCCTGGCCCTGGTGATGCAGGCCACCCACTATTGCATGGCCTGGCGCGGCGTCAAGGACATGAACAGCCGCATGATCAATTCCATCATGCGCGGCGCCTTCCTCCGAAACAGCGACTTGCGCAAGGAATTTCTGTCGCTGATTCCCATGAAGGATTGAGAACTTGCGCATGCCTTTTGCATGTATGCGCCATTCAGTGGCTGACCAGGTGCATGCGGACGGAGGCAAGCGCTGGTGAGCGCAAACACAGGGCAGCGTATCCATCAGCAGGGTTGTAGATACTTGTTGATCCATTCTCGACAGACTCGGTATTTCCTGAAAAGGCTTGAATGTTTTTTCGTTGACCCTGTCGGTTGCAATCGACAGGTTTCCCCTTCATAATCCATCGAAAAGCCAGTTCGCTGGAGAGTGCGAAGTTTGGCTATATTGCATACAGGGCAACAGGCCCGGCTCCGGTCTCGGCTGGACGAGTTGTCAATAAAAGGCGTCATCATGATCTATGCCTTGTTCAAGGCGCTGCTGCTGAAACCGGAACTGCTTGCGGCCCACATGCGCAACTACGGTGAACTTGTGCGCAGCGAAATGCAGGTGACCCTGCGCCGGTGGATTGTCAAGGTTGTGGCATGGCTTGCATTGTGCGTCTGCCTGTTGCTGTTTCTGGTGCTGGCAGGGGTTGCCGTGATGATCGGCACCATGCAGGACCAGCGCCACTGGATTCTTCTGCTGGTGCCGTCCATTCCATTGCTGATGGCCGTTGTCGCATTGATTGTGGCTCTGCGCAAGACCCATCATTCACCGGTGTGCACGATCAGGCAGCAGTTCATTGCTGATGTGGCCGCGTTTACCGGACCCGCAGCAAAAAACCATGAGAAATGAAAGCAATTCGGCACCTGCGTCTGACGAGGGCTTGAGCGCCATCGAAAAACTGGCCCGCTCACGGCAGGCTATGCAGGAGGCGTTGTTCCCGCCGAACAAAAAGAAGAGTCAGGCCGGCTATGGAACATTGCGCAAACTGTGGCCCATTCGGCGCGCCAGCGAAAAATCTGCCGCAATGCAGAAGCTTGCCGACTTGCCAGAAAAACAGGTATCGGCTGCCATGGATGAAGGCAGTACGGCCGAAAAGGCAAACAGCGCCCCTGGTGCGAAGCATTCAACTCTCAGCACGGGTATTTTTGCGATCCTGGGGAAGGTGGGTGATACGCTGGAGACGGTGCTGCAATCCCGCTGGCGCAAGCATCCGGCCCATCTGGCGTTGCAGGTGGGGGAGCCCTTGCTGCAGTATGAGATACGCAGGCGGCCTCTGCCATGGCTGATAGTGTCTGCGCTGGCCGGGGCGGGCATCGTGCTGCTGCGGCCTTGGACCTGGAAACAGCCGCGCCGTTTTTTGGGTAACAGTGTTGGCAAAGAGGTGCGGGTATTGGCTGCCAGCGGGCTGCTGTTTCTGGTGACCACCAGCGTGAGCGAGTGGCTGCGCCAGAGGGAATCCTAAGTCCTGAAAGCCAAGGCCGTTCAGGCTTCCGGTCTGGTGAGGTGAGGCATGACCGTAGCCGCATGACGACTGATAGGGGCGTGGCACGCATTTAGCTGACAGGCGCCGACATGTAGCGGTTCTTGTCGAAGATCAGATGGTGTTCGCAGGCGGCAATACACGGAACTGTGCGAAGCCCGAGCTGGGAAATGGCCATCGAATGGATGGGCTGCCGTGTTCATGCATGCCCCATAAAAAAACCGGCCTGCACATGGCAGGCCGGAAGAACGACTAGCGCGAAGCAAGGTCAGGTATTCTGCGCCAGTTGGTCAAGAATGGCCGGATTTTCCAGTGTGGAAGTATCCTGCGTAATCGTTTCCCCCTTGGCCAAGCTGCGCAGCAGGCGGCGCATGATCTTGCCGCTTCGTGTCTTGGGCAGGTTGTCGCCAAAACGAATGTCCTTGGGTTTGGCAATCGGGCCGATTTCCTTGGCGACCCAGTCGCGCAATTCTTTGGCAAGCGCCACCGCTTCATCGCCTGTGGGGCGGGCGCGCTTGAGCACCACAAACGCCACGATAGCTTCGCCGGTCACATCGTCTGGACGACCCACCACCGCAGCTTCGGCCACCAAGTCGCTCTTGGCCACCAGTGCAGACTCGATTTCCATGGTGCCCATGCGGTGACCGGAAACGTTGAGCACATCATCGGTGCGGCCGGTGATGCGGAAATATCCGCGGTCGGCGCTACAGACGGCGGCATCACCCGCAAGGTATGCGCCTTTGAGTTCTGGGGGGAAATAGCTCTTCTTGAAACGTTCGGGATCGCCCCAGACCGTGCGGATCATGCTGGGCCATGGACGCTTGATAACGAGCACGCCACCGGTGCCGTTGGGCAGGTCGTGTCCTTGTTCATCCACAATGGCGGCCATGATGCCTGGCATGGCGCGGGTGCATGAACCTGGAACCAGCGGCGTGGCTGCCGGCAGCGGTGCAATCAGATGGCCGCCCGATTCGGTCTGCCACCAGGTATCGACGATCGGGCAACGCTCGCCGCCCACGTTTTTGTGGTACCACATCCAGGCTTCGGGGTTGATCGGCTCGCCCACGCTTCCCAGCAGGCGTAAGCTGGAAAGATCGTAATTTCTGGGGTGCACTTTCGCATCGCTGTCGGCTGCCTTGATGAGGGCGCGGATGGCGGTGGGTGCCGTGTAGAAAATGGTGACCTTATGGTCCTGGATCATTTTCCAGA
>JAGPIR010000168.1 GCA_018054915.1 Allobrachymonas sp. | reverse complement strand
TAAATGGCGTGCGCGTCGGCTCCATGAAAAAACACTGTCGACCAGGCTGGCGGTGGTAGTGCCCGAATATTGCGGGTAGGCGGGCAGTATCAGAATGCGCGAAATGCCCTCCTGGGTCAGGCGCTCGATGGTCTGTCCAATGGACGGTTGGCCGTAGCGCATGGCGTGCGTCACAACTACGCGGTGGCCGTGGTGGCCAAGCCAGCCCTGCAACAGTTTGGCCTGCCGTTCGGTCCAGACATGCAGGGGCGATCCCTCGTCGGTCCAGATGGAGGCGTATTTTTCGGCAGATCGGGCGGGCCGGACGCGCAGCACCACGCCGTGCAGGATGGTTAGCCACAGTAGGCGCGGCAGTTCGACGACGCGTGGATCGCTCAGGAATTCGGCCAGGTAACGTCGCACGGCAGCCACTGTGGGCGCATCGGGGGTGCCGACATTGCACCAGATGATGGCGGTATCCGGGGAATCGGGTGTTTGTGGGGCGCGCGTGGGTTCCATGGTGAGAGGAGGCTGGATCCGGGTTCTGCGTGGGATCTGCTCAATATTTGTCGCGGCCTAGCTGCTCGTGCAACTGGGCATACAACTGGTGGCGCAACGGGTCGATGCCTTCCTGTTCCACGGGCTGGCCCACGGCAGCCAGCACATCGCAGCCTGGCTCGTGCAGATGGGTGCAGTTGTAGAAACGGCAGTTTCCCACATGGCGCGCAATGTCGGGCATGTAGCGGGACAGGCTGTCCGCACTGAGGTGCTGGATGCCGAATTCCTGGAAACCGGGTGAATCGATGGCGGCCGTTCCGGCTGGCCGGTCGATCCAGTGCAACATGGTGCTGGTGGTGGTGTGCTTGCCGCTGTTGAGCGCACGCGAAATTTCGTTGGTCTGGATGTTTGCGTTGGGCACGAGCCAATTGATGAAGGTGCTTTTGCCGGTGCCAGAAGGCCCCATGATCAGTGATTTTTTGCCGCCAAGCGCTTGTTTGAGGGTCTGCAGCGTCTCGTCACCAGACGGGTCCCGGAGCGAAACGCCCAGCACGGTGTATCCCATTGCGCGGTAGGGTGCCAGGCGCTGCCAGCCACGGGCGTGCTGGCTGGCCAGATCGGCCTTGTTGAGCACAATCAGCGGTGGGATACCGGCGGCTTCGGCGGCGATCAGCGCATGCCCGAGCAACTGGTGCGAGAAATCGGGCTCGGCGGCCAGCCAGACCAGTACCTGATCGATGTTGGCGGCAAAAGCCTTGGTCCGGATGTCATCCTGCCGGTAGAACACATTGCGGCGGGGCAGAATGGATTCGATGGTTCCCTCTTCTCCTTGCCCCGCAGGCGGTGCCTGCCAAAGGATGGCGTCCCCCACGAGCGCTTGGTTTTTCTTGCCGCGCGGATGACAGATGCGGCGGCTGCCGTCGGGCGCTTCCACAACGGCATGCCGGCCGTGGCTGGCCACGACCAGGCCTTCATGCAGGGAGGTATCGCCGGCCATTTGATCAGGCCTCCGCAACCATGGTCGTTACAGGGCCGAGCCGCGCCAGCCGCTCGCTGGCGGGCGGGTGAGAGTAATAAACGCGCACGTACAGGGGATCTGGCGTAAGGGTGGATGCATTGTCGGTGTACAGCTTGATCAGTGCGTGGGCCAGGTCATCTGCTGCGCAGTGCTGGATGGCGAAGGCGTCGGCCTGGAATTCATGCCTGCGTGAACCGGCTGCCATGAGAGGGGAGGTGAATACGGTAAAAAGTGGCACCACCAGCATGAACAGCAGCAGGGCCAAAGCGGCGCGCGGCTGCGCAAAGGCACCGGGAAGGCCCAGTCCTTCATAGAACCATGCCTGGCCGTATAGCCAGCCCAGCAGGGCAAAACCGGCCAGGCTCGAGGCAAAAGCGATCAACAGGCGCTGCAGGATATGCCGGTGTTTGAAGTGTCCCAGTTCGTGGGCCAGCACGGCATCCACTTCGCCAGGCTGCAATTTATCGAGCAGGGTGTCGAAAAAGACCACGCGCTTGGAGCGGCCCAATCCGGTGAAATAGGCGTTGGCATGGGCGCTGCGGCGGCTGCCGTCCATCACGTACAGCCCCCGCGCGGAAAAACCGCAGCGCTGCATCAGGGCGGTTACGCGTTGAACAATCTCGGGGTTTTTCAATGGCTGAAAGCGGTTGAACAGCGGTGCAATCCATGCCGGATAGACCACCATCATCAGCAGGCCAAATCCTACCCATACCGCCCAGGACCACAGCCACCAGGCCTGGCCTGTCTGCTGCATGAACCACAGGATGAGCGCGGCCAACGGCAGGCCGAACAGGGCGGCAAGCACTGTATTTTTGAGCAGATCGGCCAGCCACAACGCCGGGGTGCTGGTATTGAAGCCAAAACGTGCTTCCAGCCGGAAGGTGCGATACCAGCCCAGCGGCAATTCGAGCAGCCCTTGCAGAATGGCGAACCCCGCAAGCAGGCTCAGCTGTTGCAGCATCGGAGAACTGAAGCCTTTCAGGGAAAGACCATGCAGGATCTGCAAACCGCCCCACACAGTCCAGCCCAGCAACAGTAGTGCACCGTACAGAAGCTCAACCAGGCCAAAACGGGTTTGGGCCATAGTGTAGTCGGCCGCCTTCTGGTGCGCCTGCAGGCTGATGGTGCGGGCAAATGCGGCGGGAACGGCGTTGCGGTGCCTGCCCACATGGCGGATCTGCCGCCACGCAAGCCATGCCTTGAATGCTATGCCGATAGCGAGTACGGCCAGAAAAACGGTGCGCCACACTTGCACTGCAGGCTGCGGTTCGGACAGGGAAAATAACATGCCGCGAAGTGTAAGCGCTTTGCGTTCTGTGGGGTTGGTCTCCGGCCTGATGGTCCCTGATGAAATAGTGACGCAAAATAGCGGAATGCAAAACGAAACCATTTCCCCATCTATCGGGCCCGCTGTGCAGATGCCCGGACTCAAGAAAAACGACGACAACCTCATCTGGCTCGATTGTGAAATGAGCGGCCTTGATCCAGAAAAAGAACGGCTGCTGGAAATAGCCGTGATCGTCACCAGCCCTGATCTTTGTGTACGCGTACCCGGACCGGTGCTGGTCATTCACCAAAGCAATGAACTTTTGGGAAAAATGGATGCCTGGAACACCGGCACGCATACCAAAAGCGGCCTGATCGGGAAAGTGCGAGAAAGCACCCTCACGGAAGTGCAGGCCGAAGACACCCTGATCCGCTTCATGCGGCAGTACGTCAGCAAGGGCAAATCTCCCATGTGCGGCAATACCATCGGGCAGGACCGGCGCTTTCTTGTCAAGTACATGCCCCGGCTGGAATCATTCTTCCACTACCGCAACCTGGATGTCAGCACCCTGAAGGAGCTGGCGCGGCGCTGGCGTCCCGACTTGCACGCCGCCTTCAAAAAGCAGCAATCGCACACGGCGCTGGCCGATGTGGAAGAATCCATCGACGAACTGGTGTACTACCGTGCCAATTTCCTGCGCATGCCGCCGGATGGGGCCTGAGGTGGAGTGCAAGCCTGCAGCCGCCGGGGCGCCTGCCCGTGGTTTTTTGTGTTGCAGATGATGCAGTGCCTTGCCTGGAGTTGTCAGGGGACGGTTTACCAGGGAGAGGCCAGTGAGACCTCGCATTTTTTGCGGGGGACTCGCAGAACTGGCCAAAATCCTTGATACAATTCGCAGCTTGTTGGCTCGGTAGCTCAGTTGGTAGAGCAGCGGATTGAAAATCCGCGTGTCGGTGGTTCGATTCCGCCCCGAGCCACCAT
>JAGPIR010000167.1 GCA_018054915.1 Allobrachymonas sp. | reverse complement strand
GTGAAAACGCTATCATTGGCCGGTCTCCATCCATAGGCTGTTGCTCATGAATACCCCATCCCATGCTTCTGGCGCGTTATCAGCTTTTTCTGCCGATGCGCTGGTTCACGCCGCGCCTTTCATTCGTCAGTACCGTGGCAAGATTCTTGTGATCAAGTATGGCGGCAACGCCATGACCGAACCGGCGTTGCAGCAGGCGTTCGCACAGGATGTGGTGCTGCTGCAGATGCTGGGCATGCATCCGGTTGTGGTACATGGCGGCGGTCCGCAAATCGAATCGGCGCTCAAGCGCCTGGGCATGCAGGGGCAATTCATTGAAGGCATGCGCGTGACCGATGCCCAGACCATGGGAGTGGTGCAATGGGTGCTGGCCGGCGAGGTGCAGCAGGAGTTGGTGGGCCTCATCGACCAGGCTGGCGGCAAGGCCATGGGGCTGACCGGACGCGACGGTGCGATGGTTCGAGCCTGCAAGCTGCTGCTCAAGGACAAGAGAGACCCGACAAAAGAGCACGATATTGGCCAGGTCGGCGACATCACGGCGGTGGACGCCCGGCCGCTGCACACTCTTTTGGAAGCGGGCTACATTCCGGTTGTCAGCCCCATCGGTCTGGGCGCAGGCGGTGAAAGCTACAACATCAATGCGGATGTGGCTGCTGCCAGCTTGTCAATTGCACTCCAGGCAGAAAAACTGCTGATGCTCACCAATATTGCTGGCGTGCTCGACAAATCCGGAGAGCTGCTCGCAGAATTGACGCCCACTCGAATCGATGCCTTGTGCGCCGACGGTACCATCTCGGGCGGGATGATTCCGAAGATTGCCGGGGCGCTCGACGCTGCCAAGCGTGGCGTAAAGGCCGTGCATATTCTGGACGGGCGGGTTCCTCATGGAATGCTCCGGGAATTGCTGTTTGGGCAGCCATGCGGTACCATGATCCGCACGTGACCAAGGAGGAAGAGCATGCGTCTGTTGTTGGTAGAAGATGACCAGATGTTGGCCGCCGGCATCAAACAAGGTTTGGCTACGGCCGGTTATGTCGTGGATATTGTTGAGAGCGCTGAAAATGCAATCGATGCCATGACATCCGACGGTTTCGATGCAGCCATCATCGATATTGGCCTACCGCAGATGAATGGCATGGAGCTCACTCAACGCATGCGCCAGCGCGGCCAGACCATGCCGGTGTTGATGTTGACGGCGCGTGATGCCTTGCAGGATCGTGTGCAAGGACTGGACGCGGGCGCAGACGACTATATGGTTAAACCGTTCGATCTGCCCGAACTGCTGGCCCGTTTGCGTGCCCTGTTGCGCCGTTCGCAAGCGGCCACAACATCCGTGCTGACGCTGGGCTCCTTGTCGATCGATACGGCCGCACACCAGGTGCTGGGCGATGGCCAGCCACTGGATGTCGGCCCGCGTGAATGGACGGTGCTGCAATATCTCATGCTGCATGCCCCAAAACCTGTGAGCAAGGAAAAACTCCTGCAATCCCTCACTGGCTGGGACAAGGAAATTACCCCTAATGCTGTCGAGGTGTATGTTTCGCGCCTGCGCGCCAAGCTGGAGCCTTACGGTATTGCGCTGCGCTCCATTCGTGGCTTTGGCTACCGCATTGAGCAGCGTTGCTCTTGAGCGGTTATTTTGTGGGGCAGCCGCTGTTATCGCCTGGCACGCAATATCCGACGTTGCTGGCGGTAGCCTTTCCGGCAACGATCGTCCATACGGCACAGTAGTCCTTCCGCACCATGTCCACGCAGCCTGAAAGTCCGCCTGCGCCAGTATCTGCGCCTCGGGGTAACGCCGATAAAGTCAGTCCGGTCAGGCTGCAACGCCGTCTGCTGCTGCTGCTGATTGTTCCCCTGTGCCTGCTGGGCATCGTCAGCGGCTGGATCGACTACCGTTCAGCCAGTACCGCCGCCAACCAGCAGGACCAGCAATTGCAGCAACTGGTTCCCTTGCTGGCCGACTCCATCATTGCCGTGGGAGCGCATGCAGAGGATCCGCCGGTATTGTTGCTGGCGCCGCCGGTGGAAGAATTTCTCAAGGAACGCAAGGGCCTTGTTACCTACAAGATCTACACACCCAAGCGGCACCTGCTGCATGGCGACGACAGGCTGCCTTCGGTGGTGCCGTTGACGCGGGAGCCCGAGTTTTTCAACCAGGAAATTGGCGGCATCAGCTACCGCATGGTCGTGCAGCGCGTTCCGTCCGTGGCCGGAGACGTGGTGGTGGAAGTGGCCGACGCCTCCGATCCGCACAAGCACTGGCTGCAGCAATTGGTCATGAAAGTTTTGCTGCCCAATCTCGTGATGATGGGGCTGGTGGCTGTCTTTGTAAGCTGGGCCGTGGGTCAGGCGTTGCGCCCTCTTCGCGACCTGACGCTGGCCATTGAGCGCCGCTCGCCGCGGGATCTCAGCAGCATCAATGAACGCGGAATTCCGCTGGAGATCCGTCCGCTGGTGACCTCGCTCAATTGGCTGTTTGGTATGGTCAACCGCCAATCTGAGGCTCAGCGGCGGTTCATTGCCGATGCTGCCCATCAGTTGCGCACGCCAATTGCCAGCCTTCAGGCACAGATCGAGGCGTGGAGCGAGTCCATCAAGCACCAGTTGGCAAGGCGTGGCGATCCGTCACCGCAATACCCCGTCATGTCCAGTGACGATGGTCAGGCAAAACTGGTCTGGAGTGAATCAGCCCAGCAAGACATGGTGCAGCTCCCGGTGCAGGAGCTTCAGCGCTTGCGTTCAGCCACGCGCAGAACTTCGCAGCTGGTGCATCAGTTGCTGTCACTGTCGCGCGCCGATGCGGCAGACACCCTGGAACTGCAGCAGATGCAGCCCGTTGATTTGCGCGCATTATGTGAAGACGTGCTTGAGCGCTATCTGGATACCGCTGCCCAGAAGGGCATCGACCTGGGCTTGGAAAGCCGGCCAGTCAGTGTGCGGGGCCATGTGCTGTGGCTGCAGGAACTGCTGGGAAACTTGCTGGGAAATGCCTTGCTGTATACGCCCGCCGGGGGTGTCGTTACCATCCGTTGCGGGGTTCTGTCGCAGCAGCATGCCGCCAAACCTGCTGTGGGGAAAATTCCGTTGCCATCCAGGCCGCAGCGCATGATGCAAACAAATACGGTTTACCGCGCCTTTCTGGAAGTGGAAGACAACGGGCCGGGTATTCCGCCGTCTGACCGGTCTCGGGTCATGGAGCGTTTTTTTCGCATGCCTGGAATTAAGGTCGAAGGTACTGGGCTGGGGCTGGCCATTGCCCGTGAAATTGCCATTCGCCACCGCAGCGAGCTGGTGCTTTCTGATGGCTTGCCGCATGAAACGGGGTCTGGATGTGGCTTGCGCGCCTCCATGCTGTTTGCGCCCGATCTGCTCGTGGCGTTCCAGGCGCAGGACATTGCTCCACACGACGTCTGAAGCTGCAAGGTATATGGGCCGTTATGAGGAGAGCGGCGAAAGTGGCCGGGTTTCGCCCTTGGGCGTGCCGGGGTTTGCTGCAGAGTGCGTGGCACGTATCCGATTCCGCCCGATTCGGCGGAATGTTGCTGACTGGGCAAGAAAAAACCGCAAGGGTCGTGTGAGCACCTTGCGGTTTTCTTGTGCCTGCCGGCAACGGTATCAGCGTTTGCTGAACTGCTTGCGACGGCGAGCAGAATGCAGGCCGACCTTTTTCCGTTCCACTTCGCGGGCGTCGCGGGTCACGAAACCAGCTTTGCTCAGCTCGGGCTTGAGGTTGGCATCGTAGTCGATCAGGGCACGGGT